>JBFLZB010000053.1 GCA_040756475.1 Thermodesulfobacteriota bacterium | reverse complement strand
CGTGGACTTCGGCGTCCGGCTGGACGGCTACTGCTCGGACGAGACCGTGACCCTGCCCGTGGGCCCCGTCGACAACGTGGACGAGCGCGCCCGAGGGGTGTACGAGATCGTCTACCAGGCCCAGCGAGCGGCCCTGGAGGCTCTGCGCCCGGGAGTGCCCCTGGCCGACGTGGACCGGGCCGCCCGCGACGTCATCCGGGCCGCGGGCTACGGCGACCACTTCGGCCACGGCACGGGCCACGGCGTGGGGCTCGCCGTGCACGAAGCCCCCACGGTGAGCTCCCGGTCCGACGAGGTGGCGCAGGAGGGAGCCGTCGTCACGGTGGAGCCCGGGATCTACCTGCCCGGCGAGTTCGGCGTGCGCCTGGAGGACACCGTGCGGGTGACCGCCCAAGGCTTCGCGCGCATCACCTCGGTGCCCAAGCAGTTCGGGGTCGCGCGAGAATGGCTGCAGGAACTGGCCGACGGCCGCCGGGGCTCCCCCGGACCCGTCTGACGAGTCCGACCCGTCCGACCTTTCGGACCCACCGCTTCAGGAGGCGTCATGGAGTTTCCCCAGGACCTTCGCTACCACGCCGAGCACACCTGGGCTCGGATCGAGGGGGGTGAGGCCGTGGTCGGCATCACCGACCACGCGCAAAAAGAGCTCGGCGACCTCGTGTACGTGGAGTTGCCCGCAAAGGGAACCCGGGTGGTGCTCGGGGAGGTGTTCGGCACGGTGGAGTCCGCCAAGTCCGTGTCGGAGCTCTACAGTCCGGTCACGGGCGAGGTGCTCGAAGTCAACGCCGCGCTTCCGGACTCGCCCGAGTGGGTCAACGACGATCCCTACGGGGCGGGTTGGATGATCCGGGTACGGCTGGGGGCGGACTTCGACGCTTCCCGCCTCCTGGACGCCGCAGCCTATGCGCGCCAGGTGGGCGCGGAGTAAGGGAATTTCCATGGCCATCGACCGGGACAAGATCGCCCGAAACGCCCTGCGCTTCATCCAGAAGGGGCAGTTCCAGCGGGCCATCGAAGAGTACAAGAAGGTGCTCGCGGCCGACTCCCGCGACATCCGCACCCGCCTGAAGCTCATCGACCTCTACGGCCGGGCCGGCAAGAAGCGCGAGGCCGTCGACGAGTGTCTCGTGGTGGCCGAGGCGTATGCCGACCAGGGCTTCTACCTGAAGGCCATTGCCGTCTACAAGCAGGCCCTGCGCGCCGACCCGGAGAGCCCCGTGCTCTGGCGCAACATGGGCGAGATGTACCTCAAGCAGGGGCTCATGGGGGATGCCCTGGCCGCCTTCAAGCGTGGCGTCGATTCCCTGCGCAAGCTCGACCGGGCCCCCGAGGCGGAGCAGCTCCTGGTACGCATGGAGGAGATGGCCCCGGAGAACGCGGCCATCAAGGTCCACCTGGCGGAGCTGTACCTGGAGGAGGGCAAGTACGACGCCTTCGCGGCCGAGCTCTCCAAGCTCGTCCTGCAGCTTCGGGGGGAAGGGCGCTCCCGAAAGCTCCTCCAGACCGTGGAGGGCTTCTACGAGAAGTCCGGCCGGCACCCCTCGGTGCTGCGCTGTCTGGCCGAGCTCTACGTGGACCTGGGAGAGGAGGTCAAGGCGCTCCAGGTGGTGGGCGAAGGGCTGGAGCGCGACCCGTCCGATCGGGAGTTGCGGCTCCTGGCGCTGCGGTCCCACCTGGTGCTGGGACAGCTTGCCGAGGCGCGGCGCCTGGCGCTGGGGCTCTACGACGAGGACCCCGACGACCTGTTCATCCTGGAGCAGCTCGCGGCCATCGCCCAGGCCCGGGGCGACCGGACGGAGCTTGCCCAGGCGTACAAGGCCGTGGCCAAAGTGTATGGGCGCCGGGGCATTCACCAGAAGGAAGAGGCCTACTTCCGCAAGGTGCTCGAAATCGACTCCCACGACGCCGAAGCGCGGCTGGCGGTGGGAGACCTGGTGGTGGAGTCCGAACCCGAAGGCCTCTTGATCGCGGGCTTCGACGAGCCCTGGGAGGCCGCGCCGGCGGTGGCGGCGGCCCCGGCGGGGCGGGACAGCCTGCACGAAGGCCTCGTGGAGGCCGAGCTGTACCTCAAGTACGGCATCGAGCACAAGGCGGCCGAGAAGCTCCGGGAGCTCACGGCGCTCGCCCCCGACGACATCGAGATCCGGCAGAAACTGCGGGATCTGTACCTGCGCCAGGGAGACCGGCAGGGCTGGGTGGGCGAGCAGCTCCACATTGCCGAGCTCTTCTTGAAAGCCAAGAGGGAGACCGAGGCCCTGCGGGCCTACCAGTCCATCCTCGAGATCGACCCGGACAATGCCGACGCCCGAAGCGCCATCGGCTACCTCAAGCCCGACGCCGTGCTCCCCCGCAGGGACACGGTGGAGATCGACGTGGGGGGCGCGCTGCCCTCCTTCGCAGAGCAGCCCGGGGGCCCCCGGCTGGTCTACGGGGGAGATGCCTCCGCGGATTCCGAGGAAGAGGTGCTGCGCCAGGGGCTTGCGGAAGCCGACTTCTTCGAGGTGCAGGAGCGGCCCCAGGAGGCCCTGCAGGTGCTCGTGCGCCTGCGCCAGAGGTTCCCGGCGTCGCCCCACCTGGCGACCCGCCTGGAGCGCCTGGGGTGGAAGGGGCCGCAAGCAGGCGGGGAGGAGGACGGGTTCATCGACCTCCAGACCGAGGTGCTGGAGGGCATGGATCTGCGCCTCGGGAGCACGTTCGAGGGGTTTGGGGACTTCGAGGTCTCGGAGCTCGACGACATCGTCCGGGAGTTCAAGTCGGGGATCGCCGAGCGCCTGGACGACTCGGATTACGAGACCCACTACAACCTGGGGGTGGCCTACCGCGAGATGGGACTCATGGACGAGGCGGCCCAGGAGTTCCAGATGGCGGCCCGATCCCCGGACAAGGCCCGCGATGCGTATACCTCTCTCTCCATGGTGTTTCGCGACCAGGGGCGCCGCTCCGATGCCCTGGCCGCGCTGCGCATGGCCCTGGCGGCCCCCACCAATACGCCGGAGGACCGGGCGGCCATCCTCTACGAGATGGGGAGCACCTGCGAAGAGGAGGGAGACTGGGACCGGGCGCTCCAGTCCTTCGAGAAGACGGCGGAGCTCGATCCTTCCCACCGGGACGTGCGCAGCCGGATCCAGAAACTGCGCACCCGGGTCGGCGGGTAGCACGTGTACCGCGTCCTGGGCCTCACCCGCGACCCCTTCGGCCCCCCGTGCGAAGAGGAGCTCTACTGGGAGGACGCCGGCCGGGCGGCGCTTCGGGAGCAGGCGGAGGAGTTGCTCCGGGCGGGGCAGGGGGTCTGGCTGCGGGGGACTGCCGGCTCCGGCCGCCGCACCCTGCTGTCGCGCGTGGGAGAGGCCCTGGCGCTCGAAGGGCGCGCGGTGGCGTGGTGCGCCGACACGGTGCCGTGCGCCCCCGGAGCTTCGGACGACCTCCTCACCCATATCGGCACGGTAACCGGAGCCGGGATCGGCGGGGGAGACGCCCTGTCGGCCGTGTCGGCAGCTGGCGGCGTATATTCCCGACTCGTGGATGGGTTCTGCCGCGGGGGCCCCGTGATCGTCTTCCTTTGCGCGGATGCCCTGGGGGCCGAAGGGGAGGCCGAGCTCGAGATTCTTGGGGAGCTTCGGCTCGTGGGGCGTCCCCTGGCGGCCCTGGGCCTTTGGGGAGAAGGCGCGGCGCCGTGGCAGGGCTTGACCGAGCTCGAGATGCCCGCCCTTTCCCCCGCAGACGTCCGCCGCGTGCTCGTCCATCGCGCCGCGGCGTGCGGGCGGCCCGACCTGCTCTCTTCCGAGGCCCTGGACCGCCTTTCGGCAGACCCCGCCAAGGGCCTGGGCCACGCCCTGGCCCTGGCCCGGGTGGAACTGGCGCGCCAGGTCTTTGGCGGCGGTTTCACGGGAATCGATCCCGGAATGACCGGAGCAGAAACCACCCCTCCCACGCACGTGCTCGACCCCTCGGCGCTCAACGAGGTGGAACGGCTCCTCGACGCCCTCGGCTCACCCCACGCGCCTTGAAACGCTTTGACTCCCCCCGGACCGGGTGCTAGCATCGGCGGTCCGGCGGAGTTCCGGGGGCCCCTTTGCCGCGCCCCGGCCGGGTCCTGCCCCGCCCTCCCTCGAGACGCCCCCGCGTTGACACCACGCCGCCCACGCGGCCATCGGAGCCATCCCCATGCTTTCTATGATCCTGAAGAAGATCTTCGGCACCAAGAACGAGCGCGACCTCAAGCGGCTGCGGCCGCTGGTAGAGCGCATCAACGCCGTCGAAGAATCCTACCGCGCACTTTCGGACGCCGATCTCAAGGGCCTCACCCCTGCGTTTCGCGAGCGGCTGGCCCGGGGCGAGCCCCTGGACGACCTGCTGCCCGAAGCCTTCGCGGCCGTGCGGGAGGCCGCCCGGCGCACCCTGGGAATGCGCCACTTCGACGTGCAGCTCGTGGGCGGCGCGGTGCTCCATGCCGGCAAGATCGCCGAGATGAAGACCGGCGAGGGCAAGACCCTGGTGGCCACCCTGCCCGTGTACCTCAACGCCCTTACCGGGCGGGGGGTCCACGTGGTGACGGTGAACGACTACCTCGCCCGGCGCGACTCGGAGTGGATGGGAGAGGTCTACCGGTTCCTGGGCATGAGCGTGGGGGTCATCGTCCACGGGCTCGACGACGCGCAGCGGCGGGCGGCCTATGGGGCCGACATCACTTACGGCACCAACAACGAGTTCGGGTTCGACTACCTGCGCGACAACATGAAGTTCCGGCTCGAAGACTACGTCCAGCGTGAGTTCCACTACGCCATCGTCGACGAGGTGGACTCCATCCTGGTGGACGAGGCCCGCACCCCGCTCATCATCTCGGGGCCCTCGGAGCAGTCCACCGACAAGTACTACGTGGTGGACCGCATCATCCCCCACCTGCGCCGGGCGACCGGCGAGAAGGGGGAAGACGGCGACTACAACGTGGACGAAAAGGCCAAGACGGTCATCCTCACCGAGCAGGGCGTGGCCAAGGTGGAGCGCCTGCTCGGTGTTGAGAACCTCTACGACCCGCGGCAGATCGAGATGCTCCACCACGTCAACCAGGCCCTGCGCGCCCACGTGATGTACAAGCGCGACGTGGAGTACGTGGTCAAGGACGGCAAGGTGACCATCGTGGACGAGTTCACGGGCCGCCTCATGCCCGGCCGCCGCTGGAGCGACGGGCTCCACCAGGCCGTGGAGGCCAAGGAGGGGGTGCGCATCGAGAGCGAGAACCAGACGCTGGCCACCGTCACCTTCCAGAACTTCTTCCGGATGTACGAAAAGCTCGCCGGCATGACCGGCACCGCCGACACGGAGGCGGTGGAGTTCAAGCAGATCTACAACCTCGACGTCATGGTCATCCCCACCAACCAGGCCATGATCCGCGTGGACCACGGCGACGTGGTCTACCGCACGGCAACCGAGAAGTTCGACGCGGTGGTGGCCGAGATCGAGGAGCTCCACAAGAAGAACCAGCCGATCCTCGTGGGCACCATCTCCATCGAGAACTCCGAGAAGGTCTCCCGGATGCTCAAGCGCCGGGGGGTGCCCCACCACGTCCTCAACGCCAAGTACCACGAGCGGGAGGCCGAGATCGTGGCCCAGGCGGGCCGCAAGGGATCGGTGACGATCTCCACCAACATGGCAGGCCGCGGCACCGACATCATGCTCGGGGGCAACCCGGTCTTCCTCGCCAAGGCCGAGGCGGACCCGGAAGCCAACCCCGACGGGTACCAGGCGGCGCTGGCGAAGTACCGCGAGGTCTGCGCCCGGGAAAAGCAGGAGGTGCTCGCCGCAGGAGGGCTCCACATCCTGGGCACCGAGCGCCACGAGAGCCGGCGCATCGACAACCAGCTGCGGGGCCGGTCCGGCCGCCAGGGGGACCCCGGCTCCTCCCGGTTCTACCTGAGCCTCGAAGATGACCTGATGCGGATCTTCGGGTCCGAGCGCATCGCGGGGCTCCTGACGAAGCTCGGTCTCCAGGAGGGAGAGGACATCCAGCACCCGTGGATCTCCAAGGCCATCGAGAATGCCCAGAAGAAGGTAGAGGCCCACAACTTCGACATCCGCAAGCACCTGCTCGAGTACGACGACGTCATGAACAAGCAGCGCGAGGCCATCTACACCTGGCGCCGCGAGGTTCTGGGGTCCGAAGACCTCTCCGGGCAGATCCGGCAGATGGCCGAGGCCGTGGCCGCCGACATCGCCGACGGGCGGTGCCCCCCGGCCGAGCCCCCCGACAAGTGGGACGTGCAGGGGATGCGGGAGATGCTCTTCAAGCAGTTCCACGTGCAGCTCCTGGAGAGCGACGAGGAGCTCCAGGGCCTCAAGGAGAAGCTCGCAGACCGGGTGGTGGCGGCGGTGCTCCACCGCCTGGACGAGAAGGTCGCCGAGTTCGGGCCCGAGATGGCGGCCCGGCTCCAGAAGTACCTGCTCCTCCAGGCCATCGACACCCACTGGAAGGACCACTTGCTGGGCATGGACCACCTGAAGGAGGGGATCGGGCTTCGGGGCTACGCCCAGGAAAAGCCGATCGTGGTCTACAAGAAGGAAGGCTTCGAGATGTTCATGGCCATGCGAAGCCGGGTGGAGGAGGACGTGCTGGAGAAGCTCTTCCTCATCCAGATCGTCAAGGAGGAGAAGGTCCGCGAGATCGAGCAGCCGAGCAAGCAGACCCGGCTCGTGCTCTCCCACGGTTCCCGCCCCGAAGCCCCCGAGCCCGTGCGGAAGAAGGGCCCCGACGTGGGCCGCAACGACCCCTGCCCCTGCGGGAGCGGGAAGAAGTACAAGAAGTGCCACGGGGCGAGCGCCCAGGCAGGTGCCGCGTGATTCCCCGGGGGTTTCGCTTCGCCGCCGCCGAGGCCGCCGTGAAGAAGCCCGGCCGCCTCGACCTGGGGCTGCTCCTGAGCGAGAGCGAGGCCGCGGTGGCCGGGGTCTTCACCCGCAACCGGGTCACGGCGGCGCCGGTGGTGCTCTGCCGGGAGCGGCTGGCCCGGGGCACGGCCCGGGCCGTGCTCGTCAACTCGGGCAACGCCAACGCGTGCACGGGGCCCCAGGGCCTCGCCGACGCCGCGCGTCTCACCGCGGCCCTCGCGGCCGAGCTCGGGATCGCGCCCGAGGCGGTCTTCCCCTGCTCCACCGGGGTCATCGGGATGCCGCTCCCGGTGGATCGGATGGAGGACGCGCTCCCCGCGCTCGTGGCCGCCCTGGGGGACGATCCGGGGCCCTTTGCCCGGTCCATGATGACCACCGACAGCTTCCCCAAGGTCTCCTCCCGGGCGATCTCCGTGCGGGGCCGGGAGCTTCGGGTGCTGGGCATCGCCAAGGGCGCGGGGATGATCCGCCCCGATGTGGCCACCATGCTCGCCTTCCTCGCCACCGACGCCCCGGTGGGCACCGCGGCCCTCCAGCGGGCCCTGTCCGAAGCGGCGGAGGAGACCTTCAACCGCATCACCGTGGACGGGGACACCTCCACCAACGACACGGTGCTCGCCCTGGCGAGCGGAGCCGCCGGGGGCACGCCCCTGGAGGAAGAGCCCGCGGCGCTGGCCGGCCTGGCCCAGATGCTCCAAGAGGTGTGCCGCGAGCTCTCCCGCATGATGGTGCGCGACGGGGAGGGGGCCACCAAGGTGGTGGACGTGCGGGTGCGGGGCGCGGCCACGGCCGAGGCGGCGCTCGCCATCGCCCGCACCGTGGCCGAGAGCCCGCTGGTGAAGACCGCCCTTCACGGGGAAGACCCCAACTGGGGCCGCATCGCGGCGGCCCTGGGCCGCTCCAACGCTTACGGAGGTGGTCCCTTCGCCATCGCCGTCGGCGGCGTGCCCGTGGTGGCGGACGGCCTGGGTCTCGGCCCGGAAGCCGAGGCCCGCGCCCACGAGCAGATGAAGGGCAGGGAGTACGAGATCCGGCTCGACCTGAAGGAGGGCCCCGGCGAAGCCACCGTCACCACCTGCGACCTCACCGCCGAGTACGTGAAGATCAACGCAGACTATAGGACGTAGCGCGTTGCACGTTGCACGTTGCGCGTTGGGGAGCGAGCGCCACGTTCTTTCACGAGCAACCGACAACCCGCAACGCGCAACCCGCAACGAGCAACCGGCAACCCGCAACCCACGACGAGCAAGCCTTCATGGACGAAAACGTCTTTTCCTTCTTCAAGCGCCTCGCCGACAGTCCGAGTCCCTCCGGGTACGAGCAGCCGGCCCAGCGGGTGTGGCGCGAGTACGTGGCGCCCCACGTGGACGAGGTGCGCACCGACGTGATGGGCAACACCTGGGGCGTCCTCCGGGGGCCCGAGCGGCCCCGGGTGATGCTGGCGGGGCACGTGGACGAGATCGGGCTCATGGTCCAGTACGTGGACGACCAGGGGTTCCTCTACTTCGCCCCCATCGGCGGGGTCGACGCCCACCTCCTGCCCGGCCAGCGGGTGCGGGTTCACGGGCGAAACGGTACGGTCCTGGGGGTCATCGGGCGAAAGCCCATCCACCTCCTGGAACAGGACGAGCGCACCAAGGTGGTGAAGCTCAAGGACCTGGCGGTGGACATCGGCGCCAAGGACCGGGCCGAAGCCGAGGCGCACGTGGCCGTGGGCGACCCCATGACCTTCGCCGTGGAGATGGAGCGCCTGGGGGGGAACGACCGGGTCTGCGCCCGGGGCCTGGACGACAAGATGGGGTCGTTCGTGGTGGCCGAGACCCTGCGGCGGCTCTCGGCACGCCGCGCGAAGCTCCAATGCTCGGTCTTCGGGGTCTCCACCGTCCAGGAGGAGGTGGGCCTGCGGGGCGGACGCACGAGCGCCTACGGGATCGATCCCGACGTGGGCATCTGCGTCGAGGTCACCTTCGCCACCGACCACCCGGGAGTCGACAAGAAGGCCATCGGAGACGTGCAGGTCGGGAAGGGCCCGGTGCTCTCCCGGGGCCCCAACATCAACCCCAAGGTCTTCGAGCTCCTCCAGGAGAGCGCCCGGGAGGCGGGCATCGCCCTCCAGTACGAGGCCGCCCCGCGGGCCACCGGCACCGACGCCAACGTCATGCAGCTCAGCCGCAGCGGCGTGGCCACGGCCCTGGTGGAGATCCCGCTCCGCTACATGCACACCCCCGCCGAGGTCCTGAGCCTTGCCGACGTGGATGCCGCCGCCGACCTCCTGGTTGCCTTCCTCCTCAAGGTCGGTCCCGGGGCGGATTGGATACCGCAGTGACGGGTGACGGGGGGCCGCAACGTGCAACGAGCAACGTGCAACCCCCAACGAGCAACCCCTTGATCCAGGAACATGGCATCGTGATCGAGTCCCGGTTGGGCCGGGCGCTGGTGCAGATGACCCGCTCCGGGGCCTGCGAGTCCTGCGGAGGGGCGGGGGCCTGCGGGTGCTCCGGGGGCGGCCGCGAGGTTCGGGTGTGGGCAGAGGATCCCCTGGGGGTTGCCCCGGGGGACCGGGTGATGGTGGCCGTACCGGAGGGGACCGTGCTCAAGGCGGGGCTGTTCGTGTACCTCGTCCCGGCAGCGGCGCTGCTGGCGGGGGCGGTCGCCGGCAACGCCCTGGCGCCCTCCCTGGGTCTCTCGCGGGACATGGGGGCCGCGGCCCTGGGGCTAATGGCCATGGGCGCGGCGCTCGTGGCTTCGCGTTTCCTCGGGGGTGGCCCGTCCGCATCCACGGGCCCGCGCATCACCGGCAGAGAGGGGAGCTGACGTGGTGGGGAAGAGGCCCGAGGGCATCCACGTGGCGTGCAGCAACAAGAAGGCCCGCCGCGACTACCACATCGAGGAGACCCTCGAGGCGGGGATCGTCCTTCGCGGGGCCGAGGTGAAGAGCCTGCGCGACGGCAAGGCCAACCTTACCGACGCCTACGCCTGGGAGGAGAAGGGCGAGGTTTGGCTTTCGGGCCTGCACATCTCCCCCTACTCCCACACCCGTATGGAGGAGCAGGACCCCACCCGGGACCGAAAACTCCTCCTCCATTCCCGGGAGATCGGCAAGCTCGCCGTGAAGATCCAACAGCGGGGCTACACCCTCGTCCCTCTCAAGATCTACTTCAAGCGGGGCTACGCCAAGGTGGAGCTCGGGCTCGGGCGGGGGAAGAAGCTCTACGACAAGCGGGAAGACATCAAGAAGGCCGACGCCCGGCGCGAGATGGATCGGGCCATCAAGTCGCGCTGACCGCGCTCCCTCCGGCTTCCTTCACCGCGACCGGCGGTCGCGCCAATTCCCTCGGGCTCGGTTGCGGCAAATGCCGCACTCGGCGGGCGCCGCCCCCTCTCTTGCGCCAAAATCGTGGCTCCCTGGCGGTGGCATGGGAGTTGCTTTCGAATGGGGGCGTGCCAAGCCTCGCCCTGCGAGGCCTCTTCCCCCAGCCCCCGGTCCCCCGGGGGCTCTTTTTTCGTTGTGCCCGCGCGCTGCCTCCCGGAGGGCTGCCCCCCGGTTGACCCTGGGTCGGCCTCCGTGCTATCCACCGGGTACCGTGAGCGCCACCCCTTCTCCTCTCCTCCCCGTCCTCTCCCATGCCGGCCCTCAGCCGTCTGGCGAACGCCCCTGCGAGGCTCCGCCCCAGCGGATGAGCTTCTTCCCGGCGCCCCCGGTGCCTCTAGGATTGGCAGTCTCGACGACGCAGCCCCACCCGTGCCCGTACCTGGCGGGCCGCGCGGCGGTGAGCCGGGGGTTTGGGTGCGGCGACGCACCGGGGTGGGCGTACCAGGAGCTGATGGACGCGGGGTTTCGACGCTCGGGCCGGGTCTTCTACCAGATGGCGTGTCCGGGCTGCCGGGCTTGCGTGCCGATCCGTGTCCCGGTGGGGACCTTCCGTCCGAGCAAGAGCCAGCGCCGGGTCTTGCGCCGCAACCGCGACCTGGTGCTCTCTCTGGGGCGGCCCCGCCTCACGGCCGAGAAAGCCGACCTCTACGCCCGCTACCTGGCCGCCCGCCACGATCGCCAGATGGCGGGAGACGTGCCGGATCTGGAGGACTTCCTGTACCGCACCCCCACCCAGACGGTGGAGGTGTGCCTGCGGAGCCCGGAAGGGCGTCTGACCGGGGTGGGGATCTGCGACCGCACCCCCCTGGCCCTGAGCAGTGTGTACTTCTACTTCGACCCGGATCTTCCCCGGCGCAGCCTGGGGGTATTCGGGAGCCTTGTGGAGCTTCGGGCCGCGCGGGTTCTGGGCCTGCGCTACTACTACCTCGGCTACTGGGTGCGGGGCTGCTCCAAGATGGAGTACAAGGAGGCCTTTCGCCCGTGCGAGCTCCTGGGCACCGACGGCCTGTGGCGGCCTTTCGGGGAGGCGTTGCGGGTTCCGCGCCCTCACTCCTCCCGGTAGCCGAGCACCACGAGTACGCAGCTCCCGTCGGCGATGACGTTGATCCCCGCCGCTTCGCAGCGGGCAACCGCAGCCGGGCTCTCGGCGCCGGGCTGCATCCACACGTTGCCAATGCCCCGGGCGATCGCGTCCTCCACCACCTGCTCGGTGACGGCGGGGGGCGTGACCACCGAGAGGCCCTGGACCTCGTCGGGCAGGTCTGCTACGCGGGCCACGCACGGCAGTCCCTCGATGGCGCTCTCCTTCGGGTGCACCGGGAACACCCGGCGACCCTTCTGCAGGTAGCAGCGCAGGACCTTGTTGCCGAACTTGGAGCGGTCGGCGGAGGCGCCGGCCACGGCGAAGGCCGGGGCTGCCAGGAACTGCTGGATGCGTTCGTCGGGGGTCATGGCCTGTGATCCTCCTGGGTGCGAAGGGGGGAGGGTCCGGCGGGTGGCCCCTCAGCCCGAGTGGCCGTTTTCGCAGCCGGGGGCGGTGGGCGGGGTCCCGCCCGATGCCGTTTGGGGCCGGGGCGCAGGAAGCCCGAAGAAGTCCCCGGCGTTGCGGAAGAGAAGCTTTTCGAGCCGGGCATCGGAAAGCCCCAGGGCGCGGACTTGGCGCAGTTCCCGATCCCAGGCGTAGGGCAGATTGCAGAAATCGCTGCCGTAGAAGACCCGATCTGCCGAGCCGGGGGCCGGGTCAGCCGGGAGGGCCTCAGGCATTCTTGTCCGTGCGCAGCACTGCCACGAACGCGTCCTGGGGGATCTCCACCGACCCGAACATGCGCATCTTCTTCTTCCCCTCCTTCTGCTTCTCCAGGAGCTTTCGCTTTCTCGTGATGTCGCCGCCGTAGCACTTGGCGGTCACGTCCTTGCGCACCGCCTGGATGTTGGTGCGGGCGATGATCGAGCCGCCGATGGCGCCCTGGATGGGGATCTTGAACTGGTGGCGCGGGATCATCTCGGCGAGCTTCTCGCAGTAGTGGAGCGCCCGCGCCCGGGCCTTGTCGCGGTGCACCAGGTAGGAGAGGGCGTCGACCTTCTCGGCGTTGACCAGGATGTCGACCTTGACGATGTCGCTCGGCCGATACTCCAGCTCCTCCCAGTCGTAGGAGCCGTATCCCCGGGTCACGGTCTTCAAACGGTCGTGGAAGTCGAAGAGCACCTCGGCGAGAGGCATCTCGCTCACGATCTCGACCCGCCCCACGGCGAGGTAGTTCACTGTGATGTTTGCCGCCCGGTACTCGCGGCAAAGGTCCATCACGGTGCCCATGTACTTCTCGGGGCACAGAAGGGTGGCGCGGATGAACGGCTCCTCCACCGAGCGGATCTTCACGGGGTCGGGCCAGTAGGTGGGGTTGTCCACCTCCACGAGCTTCCCGTCGGTCAGGGTGACCTTGAAGAGCACCGAGGGCGCGGAGAGGATGAGCGACATCCCGAACTCCCGGGAGAGCCGCTCCTGGACCACGTCCAGGTGCAGGAGCCCGAGGAAGCCGCACCGGAACCCGTAGCCCAGGGCCGCCGAAGAGTCCTTCTGGTACACGAGGGCCGCGTCGTTCAGGGAGAACTTCTCCAGGGCGCGCGTCAGGTCCTCGTACTCGTCGGTGGAGACGGGGTACATGGAGGAAAAGACCACCGGCTTCGCGGGCCGGTAGCCGGGGATCGGCTCGGCGCTCGGCCGGTCGGCGTCGGTGATGGTGTCGCCGATCTCCACGTCGCGGATCGTCTTGATGCCCGCGATCACGTATCCCACCGACCCCGCCGCGAGCTCGCTTCCCTTCATGCGGCCCAGGCGCAGCAGGCCCACCTCCTCCACCTCGTGCTCCTTTTCGGTGTGCATGAACCGGATGCGCTGGCCCGGCCGCAAGACGCCGTCGCGGACGCGGCACAGGAGGATGGCGCCCCGGTAGGGATCGTAGAAGGCGTCGAAGATCAGTGCCTGGAGGGGTGCCTCCGGGTCTCCCTGGGGGGGCGGCAGGTGGGCCACGATCCCCTCGAGGACCTCGTCGATGCCGATGCCCTTCTTGGCCGAGATGGGGATCGCCTCGAAGGGGTCGAGTCCCAGGTCCGCGTCGATCTCCTCACGGGCGCCCTCCACGTTGGCAGCGGGGAGGTCGATCTTGTTGATCACGGGCAGGAGCTTGAGGTCGTACTCCAGGGCCAGATAGAGGTTCGCCACGGTCTGGGCCTCCACCCCCTGGGTGGCGTCCACCACCAGCAGCGCCCCCTCACAGGCCATGAGGGAGCGGCGCACCTCGTGGGAGAAGTCCACGTGGCCGGGGGTGTCGATGAGGTTCAGGACGTACTCCCGCCCGTCCCGCGCCCGGTAGTTCAGGGTGATGGAGTTCGACTTGATCGTGATGCCGCGCTCCCGCTCGATGTCCATCGAGTCGAGGAGCTGGTCGTGGAACTCCCGGTCGGCCACCGCCCCGCACGCCTGGATGAGCCGATCGGCGAGCGTCGACTTGCCGTGGTCGATGTGGGCGATGATGCAAAAGTTGCGGATGTTCTCCATGCCCTCTGATCCGTCTGGGTCGGTTCGTGCACAAGGCGCGAAGTGTACCCCGAGTCCCCGTCTGGAGAGAAGCTTCGGAGCAAGTCTCGACACCGGGGTTTCGCCGGCACGGCCCCGTGGTTCTCACCGGAGACCTTTGGCGGCGGCCCTTGCGCGGAATCGGAAGCACGAAGGGCCCGGGTCGGTGGACCCGGGCCCTTCGTCTACCGGTGAGTCGGCTCGGTTGGATCAGTGCATGCGGGCGGGTGCCGTGCGCTTTTCGCGGATTCCCTCCACCGCGCCCTTGGCGGCCCCGATGGCCATCAGGATGGCGGGCACCACCTGGGCGGCGACGATGAGGGCGCAGAAGCCGAGGAAGGCCCACACGAAGATCCCGCTGGTGTCCTGACGGGTGCCGGTGGCGGCAAGGGCGGTGGCGGCGGGGGCCACGGTGGCGATGGCGGTCAGGTAGAGGGTTCTGGCGGTGGTCTTCATGGCTTTCTCCTTCCGTTTCCCCCCGGGGCAGGGTGTGCGGTGTGGGGTGGGTTGCTCGTCTCGCCCTCTGACAAGAGCAGGATGCGTGCCAAAAGTGAAAGAAAGCGCGACCACGAGCAAAGAATCTCAGGAAAGCTGATTGGACGCCAAGAAATCGCGCCCCCCGAGGGGAAGCCTGGGGCAACGCGGGGCACGGCGGGAGCCCTGGTGTATAGTTTCACAATATGGCCCGGGGGCTGCGGAAGGGGTCCGAACGAGGAACGTGGCGGGAGAAACCGCGAGGGGGCGAGGAGAACCGCCGCTCAGGCGTGAGGTGGGCGAACTATACCGAGTTTCGTGCTCGGGAATCTGGAGCCTCTTCAGCCAGCCGGCTCGGTGAGCTCCCGCAGGGTGGGAAGGTCGCGGGCGGTGGTGAGGTGCAGATGGGGAGGAGCGGCGCGGGGGCCGACGAGCACGGTGGCCATGCCCAGGGCGCGGCCGGTGTCGAGGTTCTCCACCAGGTCGTCCACGAGGCAGCAGGCGCCGGCCTCGGCGCCCAGGGCGGCCAGAAGAAGGCGGTAGCCCTGGGGTCGGGGCTTGGGGACGTAGCCCATGAAGGCGATGTCGAAGACGGCCTCCACGGCCTCCTCGACGCCCAGCAGGCCCAGCACGGCCCGGGCGTGGGCCTCGGAGCCGTTGGTGAAGATGACCTTGCGGCCGGGCACCGCCCCCAGGGCCTCGGCCAAGGCCGGGTCGGGGGCGAGGTAGTCGGCCAGGGGCACGTCGTGTACGTAGGCGAGGTAGTCTTGGGCGTCCACGCCGTGGTGGGCCAGGAGCCCCCCCAGGGTGACCCCGTACTCGGCCCGGTAGCGCCGGCGCAACTCGGGGCGCGCCTCCGGGGGGATCCCCAGGCGCACCGCCATGTAGGCGTCGATGCGCCGGTCCACCTCGTCGAAGAGGCCCGTGGCGGCCGGGTAGAGGGTGTTGTCGAGGTCGAGGATCCAGGTGCGGGTCATGGGTGCACGGTCACGGGAAGGAGAAGCTCTTGAACCGCCCCCGTCTTCCTACCGCCCTTCCCGTTTGTCCCGCAGGGCCCGCCAGACCTTCTCGTAGGACAGGGGCAGGCTGTTCACCCGCACGCCCATGGCGTCGAAGATGGCGTTGGAGAAGCAGCCCATGGTGGGGTTGGTGGCGCCCTCGCCGATCTCCTTGACGCCCCAGGGGCCGGCGGGCTCGTGGGAGTCGACGACCTCGGAATGGACCCGGGGCATGTCGAGTGCCGTGGGAATGCGGTAGTTTGCGAGGTCGGGGTTCTTGATGGCCCCGTTCTCGTCGAAGACCACCTGCTCCCACACCGTCTCTCCCATTCCCATGGCAAGCGCCCCGTGGACCTGGCCGTGGAGGAGGCGGGGGTTGATGACGGTGCCGCAGTCGTGGACGTCCCACACGTCGAGAACGGTGATCTCGCCCGTCTCCTCGTCGATCTGCACCTCGGCGGCCTGCACGCCGAAGCTGTAGGCGGGGCTCGTGCCCACGGGGGCTCCCTTGAAGGTGCCGCCGAGCTTCGGGGGCTTGTAAGAGCCCTTGCCCACCAGCGGCCCGTGTAGCACGAAGTGCCGGCGTGCGGCCTCCTCGAAGGTCGCGGTCTTCTCGGGGTGGGAGCGGGAGAAGACCACCCCGTCTGCGCAGTCCAGGTCGTCGGCGGGCACCCCCAGCATCCCCGAGGCCGCCTCCAGGACCTGGCGCCGAACCTCCTCGCCTGCCTGCTTCGCCGCCGCCCCGGTCATGAGGGTCTGGCGGCTGGAGTAGGCCCCCAGGTCCATGGGGCAGGTCTCGGTGTCGGCGGCGACGATGCGCATCTGCTCGTACCGGTACCCCATGGCCTCGGCCGCCATCTGGCACAGCACCGTGTCGGAGCCCTGGCCGATGTCGGGCGCGCCGGTGTAGAGGGTGGCGGAGGTGCCGTCCTGGTTCACCTTGAGGACTACGGCCGAGTGGGGGAGATCGGTGCGGTAGATGGGGTAGCCCGCCCCGGAGACGAAGCTCCCGGTGGCGACCCCGATGCCCCGGCCCCGGGGGAGCTTGCCCTTCTTGGCGTCCCAGCCCGAGATCTCCCGGGTCCGCTCCAGGCAGCGTTTGAGCTCGCAGGAGTTGATCCCGAAGTCGTTGGGGGTCACGGTGTTGGGCCGCCGGGCGTTGACCAGGCGGATGTCCATGGGGTCGAGCCCCAGGTCCGCGGCCACGTTGTCCAGGTGACTCTCGAAGGCGTACTTGGGCTGGGGTGCCCCGTGCCCCCGCTGGGCCCCGCAGGCGGGCAGGTTCGTGTAGACCCGGTAGAGGTCGAACTTGTAGTGGTCGAACTCGTAGGTGAGCGGCAGGAGCGCCCCGGCATAGTAGGCCGTGGCGATCCCCAGGCTCGTGTAGGCGCCCCCGTCCATGAGGAAGTTCGCGTGGGCGCCGAGGATCTTTCCCTCCTTCGTCACCCCGGTGGTGATCTCCATGTACTGGGCGTGGCGGCCCCGGTTGTGGGCGAACATCTCTGCCCGGTCGTAGAACATGCGCACCGGCCGGCCGGTGATCCGCGCCAGCGCCGCCCCGGCGAACTCCAGTCCCGTGGGCTCGAGCTTTCCCCCGAACCCGCCCCCCAGGTAGGGCTTGATGACGCGTACGTCGCCCATGGGCAGGCCGAACTCCCGGGCGATGTAGTACTGGAAGTAGTGGGGCGACTGGGTGCTGGAGTAGACGGTGAGCTTGCCGCCCTCCCACATGGAGATGGCCGAGTGGGGCTCGATGGGGGCCTGGTAGGTGCGCTGGCCCAGGAAGGCGTCGGTGCGCACGTGGTGGGCCTGGGCGAAGGCCGCCTCGATGTCGCCGAAGCTCTGGTGGATCTCGGTGTTGATGTTGCGCGCGTACTCGTCGTGTACCTGGGGGGCGTCCTCGTCCATGGCCCGGCGAAAGTCGAGCACCGCCGGCAGGGGCTCGTACTCCACCCGGATGAGCCGAAGGGCCCGGTAACAGGTCTCCTCGTCCACGCACGCCACCGCCGCGACCTTGTCTCCCACGAACCGCACCTTGTCGATGCAGAAGATGTTTTCGTCCCACCGGGCGGGGCTGATGCCGTACTTGAGGGAGGGCACGTCCCGGTGGGTGACGACGGCCTTCACCCCCGGCAGGCGCTCGGCCTCGGAGGTGTCGATGGCCAGGATGCGGGCGTGGGCGTGGGGGCTGGTGAGGATCTTGCCGTGGAGCATGTTGGGGAACTTCAAATCCCCCGTGTACTTCGCCGCCCCGGTCACCTTCTCCCGCCCGTCGATGCGGGGAACGCTTCGGCCGATTACGGTGTGTCTAGGAGTCATGGTGTTTGGTCCGTTGTCCGTGGTCCGTGGTCAGTTGGAGTTTCGGACCGATCGGTCGGATCGGTCGGATCGGACCGATTGCCCTTTTCACTCGTCACTCGTCACCCGTCACCCCTTTAGCCCTTCATCCACTCCACTCCGGGCTCGTCCTCGGGGGAGACGCGCCCCTCTGCCACCGCCTTCACGGCCTCCACGATGTGGACGTAGCCGGTGCAGCGGCACAGGTTGCCGCCGATGGCCTCCCGGATCTCGGGCTCGGTGGGGCAAGGGTTGCGGGTGAGGAGGGCCTTGGCCGAGAGGATCATGCCGGGGGTGCAGTAGCCGCACTGGACCGCCCCGTGGTTGACGAAGCTCTCCTGGAGGGCGTCGAGCCGGCCGTTGGCTGCCACGCCCTCGATGGTCGTGACCTCGCGGCCGTCGGCCTCCACGGCCAGTACCATGCACGAATCCACGGGCTTGCCGTCGAGGAGCACCGTGCAGGAGCCGCAGTCGCCGAGCTCGCAGCCCTTCTTGGTGCCGGTGAGGTCGAACTCGTCCCGGAGGAGGTTCGTCAGGGTGGTGTTGGCCTTCACCACCGCGGTGCGGTCGTCGCCGTTCACCCGCAGGGTGACGAGGTAGCGCTTGACGCCGGATCTGTCTTGGAGAGCTTGCATGGAATTTGGTCCGTTGTCCGTGGTCCGTTGTCAGTTGGAGATTCGGACCGATCGGTCCGATCCGACGGATCCGGCCGATCCGGCCGATCCTCGTCACTCTTCACCCTTCACTCTTCCGTGCCCCTCGTCCACCGCCTTGCGAAGCGCCCGCTTGGTGAGCACCCGGGCCAGGTTGCGGCGGTACTCGGCGGAGCCGCGGATGCTGTCTCTCGGGCGGCTGTCGGCTTCGGCGCGCAGGCCGGCCTCCTCCAGCACTTCCGGGGTGGCGGGCTTGCCCCGCAGGTACTCCTCGGCAGCGGGGGAGCGGATGACCGTGGGGGCGCAGGAGGCCAGCGCCACCCGGGCCTGGCGGATCACGCCGCCCTCCACCTGCACCGCCGCCGCCGCCCCCGCCACCGCGAGCGCCCCTGAGCGGCGCAAGCCGAACTTGAGGTAGCAGCTCCCCGTGAAGGGGCCGTCGGGGATGACGACCTCGGTGAGGATCTCCCCGGGGGCGATGGCGGTCTCGGCCGCGCCGTGAAAGAACTCCTCCAGGGGCAGGGTGCGCTCCCCCCCCGCGTGCACGAGCCGGATCGTGGCCCCCAGGGCGATGAGGATCGGGGGGAGGTCCGCGGAGGGCACCCCGTTGACGATGTTTCCCCCCACGGTCCCGAGATTTCGAATCTGGAGCGACGCCATGCGGTGGGCCGCCTCGGAGACCGAGGGATAGCGCGCATGGAGCACCGGGGAATCCACCACGTCGCTCTGGGTCGCGAGCGCCCCGATCACCACCCCCCGCCCCTCCTGGTACCGGATGTCCCGCAGGGCATCGAGGCGCTTCAAGGATACCAGGGCCTTGGGGGCGAGCTTTCCCACCTTCATCTTGTGCAGGAGGTCGGTACCCCCGGCGAGCACTTTCATCTCGGAGCCGAGGGAGGCCAGCAGGGCACAGGCCCCCCCCAGGGTGTCGGGGGCGTGGTAGTCGAAGTCGGGAAGATACATGCGAAGGGCTCCCAAGGGGGGACATGGGGATGCCAGCTCCCGAGGCGGCAAGTCCGGTGGGTCCGCTTCGCTCGACCCACCCTGCGGCGCTGCCCTGCGGCGGCGGCCCGGGGCGAAACCGGGAGCGGCAGGCGGGCCTGCCGCTCCCGGGCATACTACCAGAAATGGGGCAGAACAGAGGCCGAAAGTCGGACTCAGAACGCCCAGACCACGTTGAGCCAGGTGGCCTGCCCCTCGGGGAGGTTCTTGGCGCCGAACTCCCAGTGGTGCTTCAAGACCGCGCTGAACCGCCCCTGGTCGGGCCAGTACTTCACGGTGGGGCCGAGGGCGTGGACCTGGCCCCGGTCGCCCTTGATCGTCGGCCCTCCGCCGTCGGCCTCGAATTCGTCCTTGGTGGTCTGCCAGTACGAGTAGCCCGACAGGCCGTACCGCAAGCCCTCCTTGTGCGCGTAGCTCACGGCCCAGTCGAAGTGGAACTCCTGGCCGGGCTCGAGCTCCCCCTTGCCGACACCGATCAGGTTGTAGTCGTCGTTCTTCGTGTTGAAGTCGTACATGAGCTTGGCGGAGAAGTCGAAGCCGCTGTGCAGGTAGCTGACCGCCACCACGGGCTCGAAGGTCCAGTGGTTCTTGTTGAGGATCTGGGAGGCCGGGTCGTCGCTCTTGTAGTTCCCCGAGGGGACCCAGACATCCACGGTGGCGACCATGTGGAAGTTGGGGCTGAAGTGCCACCCGAGGATGAAGGGGTTCACGATGATGTCCCCGAGGCCCGACTGGCGGTGGTCGATGCCCAGGGCCGGGGCGCGCACGTCGGCCCAGTAGAGTGGGAAGAACGCCTGCATGCCCCACGAGGCACCGAGAATCGTGTAGGGGCTCACCCAGATGAAACGAGGGACCACCACGGTAACGTCCGCCTCGAAGTCGAGACCGGTGTTTCTGCCCTTGTCGTCCATGAGCCGGTCCTTCTGGATCAGCCCGAAGTAGTTCTTGAGGTACGTCCCCGGGGGGGGCAGGGCTCCGACCACGAAGTCCTCCACGCCGTTGGGGTAGTGCTGGCCCGCCAGGGGCAGGTTGGCCCAGGAGGGGGTACCGAGGGCCAGGAGCAGGAGGGCCAGGGGCAGGACCCGGCCCCAGGGGGGCAACCTTCGAGCAGCTCGCGACATGCCGTACTCCTTTCCTCTCATGGGTGGCGGGTGGGGGGTGGGGACACGCGTCAGAGACCCTCGCCGCTCTGCACGCGCACCAGGTCTTCGAACTGGATCTGGAGGGCCCGCAGGGTTCCCCGAAGCCGCATGGTGTTGCGCTCCACCGCCGGCACCTGCGCGCCCGCGGCGTGCAGCTCGTCCAGGTCCTGAGCCAAGGCCTCCAGTGCCTTGGCGATCCGGGCCGCCGCGCTCTCCTGTGACACCGTTACGCCTCCTTTCTCCGGTCATGGAACCGCTTCGCCTTCAGCGCGTAGCGCGGGAGGCTGCCGAGTTCCACCGGCACGAGCTCGAAGTTGAGCTGGGTCTTCACCCGAAGGGCGCTGCCCAGCCGCGTCAGGAGCTCTTCGCGCTGCCCCTGGGAGGCGGCCGGCGGCATCTCCACCTTGAGCCGGATGTGGTCGAGGTCGCCGCGCTTCTCCACCTCGATCTCGAACTCGCCTTCGAGCTCCGGGAAGGACCGCACCGCCTCCTCCGCGGCGATGGGGGAGAAGAGCACTCCCTTGACCTTGGTGATGTGGTCCACGCGGCCGTGGACTCCCTGATCCAGGATCCGCCAGGTGCGCCCGCAGCCGCAGGTCCGGTCGGCCCACATGGAGACGTCCTTGGTGTCGAAGCGCACGCAGGGCTGGGCCTGCCGGTCGAAGGAGGTGATGACGATGCGCCCGGGCACCCCGGGCCGGGTGACCTCGGTGTCGGAGTCGAGCTCCAGGAGCTCCACCAGGAACATGGCCTCGTTGACGTGGAGCCCCGCGGGCCGGTGGCGGCACTCGAAGGACCACGCCCCCACCTCGGTGGCCCCCACGTGGTCGCACACAGGGCAGCCCCAGGCCTCCTCCATGCGCCGCTTGGTGCTGGGGACCAGCGCCCCCGGCTCCCCGGCGCAGAGGATCTTTTGGATGCCCCACTCCCGCGGGTCGGCGCCGAGCTCCTTGCGGGCGCTCTCGGCCATGCCGAGGACGTAGGTGGGGGTGGCCATGAAGGCGGTGGTGCGAAGCTCCTTCATCTTCATCAGACGTTCCCGGGTACCCAGGATCCCCCCCGGCACCACCTCGCAGCCGATCTTCTCCGCCGCGTAGTGGCCCGCCCAGTAGGCCACGAAGATGTTGTAGCCGAAGGGGATGAACACCCGGTCCGAGGGCCGAAATCCCTGGGCCCACAGGATGGTGGCCCAGCACTCGCTCCACCACTCCCAGTCCGCCCAGGTATCGGGCTGGTAGACCGGGGTCCCGGTCGTCCCGCTGGTCTGGCGAAACTCCGTGACCTCCTCCAGGGGCACGCACAGGGTATCCCCATAGGGGAAGGGGTCGATCCCCTGGCACCGGTAGTCGTCCTTCGCACTCAGGGGCACCCGCGCCACGTCCTCCCAGGTGCGGATGTCCTCGGGCCGGATCCCCGCCGCCTCGTACTTGCGGCGGTAGAGGCGGCTCTTCTCGTACACCCAAGAAACCACCCGGCGAAATTTGCGCAGCTGGAGGGCCCGGGTCGCCTCCGGGTCCAGGGTCTCCAGCATCGGGTTCCAGTATTCGCGCGCGTCGAGCTGCATCGGGCCTCCTCGTGCTCCCGTTCGGCCGGGGCGGCTCGCGCACCGGCGAGCCCCCGGGGTCATCCATGTCTCCGAATCCCAGCAACAACGAATCCCAGCAACAACCGTGCCTCAGGGGCGGCCCCCCTCGAGACCCACGGAACGCGGCTCCGCGGCGCTTTTCGCCGGTGCTCAGGAGGTCCCCGCCCCGGTCTGTTGGGTCCTCCGTCGCCGCTGCCCGCCCGATACGTCACACCTGACGCATCGTTTCTTCCCGGCGCCACGCCTTGTGCGGCGGGGCGGGCCGCAAAATGCGACACTGCTGCCGCATCGTTGTCTGTCCTTGGCGCATTGCTGGAACGCTGTTTTGCGAAAATAGCCTTCCGGCATGCCTTGGCACGCGGCTTGCGAAGGACTCTTTGCGGGTGCGCAGGGACCCGTCTCCTCCGGAAGCGCGTCCTGTGGTTCCACGATTACAAACAGGTTTTGTGCCGTACGGTAGGCCTTTCCCCGTACCGCGCCACACCCGAGCAAGGGAGGACCTCCATGTCGCTTCTCTTCACCCAGGACTGGGACGTGATTCGCGGACAGGAAGATGCCTACGCGCAGTTCGTCACCCGTTCCTTCATCCCCGAGTGCGACCGGCTGGGTCTGCAATCGGTGGGAGGGTACTACGTGGCGGTGGGGATCGGCCCCAAGGTGATCTCCGTCAAGAGCGCCCCGTCCTTGTCCGCTCTCACCGCCGCCATGTCCGACCCGCGCTTCGGGGCCTTGAAGCGCGCCCTCAGGGACTATGTCGTCAACTACTCCAGCAAAATCCTGGAGCCGGCCCTCCTCCGGGGGAAAGGCGACTACGCCATCCAGAAGGGCGTGTGGAAGTACAACCTGTATTACGACGTCGCCCCGGAGCGGCGGGAGGAGTACGAGGGCTTCCTGCGCTCCGAGTACCTGCCTGCCCTGGAGGCCCTGGACTACGTGGAGGTCACCCAGGGTTGGAACGTCCTCATCGGGGGCTTCAGCGAGGCCATCCTCGAGCTCACCTTCCGGGATTCCGTCGACATCGGCCGCCTGCTCGGCAACCCCTCCTTCCGGGAGGTGACCTACACCCTGTGCCGCGACTACGTCCGCAACTACAAGAGCCGCATCCTGCGCACCACCGAGCGGTTCGACGAGCCGCGCTGGTTTCGCCTGTAGGCCGAGACCTGGACCCCCGTTTCGCAACCCGACGCGAGGAGGCACCCCATGAGCACCAAGTTCCTCGATCCCCACGACGTCCCGACGATCCCCGGAACCGAGGGCTGGGAACGGATGTACCCGTACCACTACCAGTTCACCACGGACGACCCGGCGCGGGCCGAGTTCGAGAGCAGTCAGCTCTGGTTCTACGACGGGCTCCACTACCCCGAGCCCCACTACCCCTTCGACCTGATCTGGGACGAGGCGTGGTTCCTGGCCCTTTCCCAGAACAACACCCGCACCTTCCTCGTGCCGCCGGCGCTCGGCATCGACCACCGCATCGTCAACGGCCATGTGTACATCACCCCCGTGGGGGTCCCCGATCCCGAGGAGGTGGGCCGCCGGGTGCCCACGTTCCTCAAGCGCGCGGGGTACTACTACGAGAACTGGGACCGGCTCTACGAGGACTGGAAGGTGAAGGTCGTGAAGCTCCTGGGCGAGCTCGACGAGGTGAGCTTCCGTCCGCTCCCCGAAGTGGAGGACGAGAGCATCGTCTTCGAGAACAAGGGGATCGGCAGCGGCTACCACCTGCTGACCCAGTACGACGACCTCATCCACAAGGGGCTCATGATCTGGCAGTACCACTTCGAGTTCCTCAACCTCGGCTATGCCGCCTACGTGACCTTCATCAACACGGCCAACCAGATCTTCCCCGACATCCCCATCTCCACCCTCACGAAGATGGTGTCGGGCATCGACGTGGTGATGTACAAGCCCGACTCGGAGCTCATCCGGCTGGCGAAGCTCGCCATCGAGACCCGGGTGGACGGCGTGCTCCTCCAGCAGCACGACGCCGCGGCCGCCATGGCCGAGCTCGCCAAGACCAACGAGGGCAAGTACTGGCTCGACGAGCTGGAGAAGGCCCGCTACCCCTGGTTCTACATCTCCACGGGCACCGGCTGGTACCACCACCACAAGTCCTGGAACGACGACCTCAACATCCCGTTTGCGTCGATCCGCATGCACATCGACGCCCTCAAGGCGGGCAAGCCCGTGGGGCGGCCCACGCAGAAGCTCATCGAGGAGCGCGAGCGCCTCATCCAGGAGTACCGAGACCTCATCTCCTCCGACGAAGACCGGCAGGCCTTCGACCAGGGGCTCGCGGTGTCCCAGCGGGTCTTCCCCTACGTGGAGGATCACCTCTTCTACGTGGAGCACTGGTTCCACAGCATCTTCTGGAACAAGGTGCGCCAGGTGGCCGACATCCTGGTGGGGGCGGGGTTCCTGAAGGACCGGGAGGACATCTGGTACCTCAAGCGGGGCGAGATCCGCGACGCCCTCTGGGACCACGTGACGAGCTGGGCCACGGGCACCCGGGCCCGGGGCCCCTCCTACTGGCCCAAGGAGATCGAGTGGCGCCGGGGCGTGATGAAGAAGTTCCAGGAGTGGACGCCTCCGCCGGCGCTGGGCACGCCCCCCGACACCGTCACCGAGCCCTTCAGCATCGTGCTCTGGGGCGTAACCACCAACGTGCTCAAGAACTGGCTCAAGGGGGTGGAGGCCGCTACCGGCGCTTCGGGCGAAGAGCTCGCGGGCTCCCCGGGTTCCTCGGGCATCGTGGAGGGCCGGGCGCGGGTGATCCGCGACGTGAAGGACCTGGCGCTCTTGCAGGAGGGCGAGATCCTGGTGGCCACCACCACCTCGCCGAGCTGGGCGCCCGCCTTCACCAAGATCGCCGGCTGCGTCACCGACGTGGGCGGCGCCATGTGCCACGCCGCCATCGTGTGCCGTGAGTACGGCCTGCCTACGGTGGTGGGCACGGGCCGGGGCACCTCGGTCATCAAAAACGGCGATCTGATCCGCATCGACGGGGACCAGGGCTCCGTGACCATCGTGGAGCGCGCGGCCTGAGCCGGCACTGCACGCATCCCGGACCCGGAGGACACCGTGTGCACGCAACCAGACCAAGGAACCGCCATGGCTGACGCTGATCGGCAGACGAGGATCTCCTTCTGGTACGAAGAGCTCGTTGGGGGCGATTTCCCCCTGGTGGGGAAGAAGAACGCCAACCTCGGCGAGATGATGAAGGCGGGGATCCGGGTGAGCCCGGGCTTTGCCCTGACGCTGCACGCCAACGAGCTCTTCCTGGAGGAGACCGGGATCAAGGAAGAGCTCGGCGCGTACCTCGCCACCCTGGGGGAGGTGA
>JBFLZB010000052.1 GCA_040756475.1 Thermodesulfobacteriota bacterium | reverse complement strand
CCTGACCCCTGACCCCTGACCCCTGACCCCTGACCCTTAGCCCCTGACCCCTAGCCCCCAGCCCCCAGCCCCCAGCCCCCAGCCCCCAGCCCCCAGCCCCCAGCCCCCAGCCCCCAGCCCCCAGCCCCTAGCCCCCCTCCTTCTCCGCGATCCAACGGCTCATGGCGGGGACGAGCCGGTCGGGCCACTCGGCGGAGATCCGCAGCGCCGCGAACTCCGCAAAGAGCGCGTCGACCACGGCCAGGCACTCGTTGACGTGCCCCAGGCGCACGAGCGCCGTGGCGTGCCAGTCGTCGCCCTCCTCGGCCAGCACCTTGGGCACGGCGATTCCCGGCAGGTCAAGCGTGTCGCCCCGGAGCAGGAGGCGGTACTCCCGGTCCTCGCGGATCAGGCCGAAGCGGGCCTCCTGGAGCTTCTTCCCCACCTTGAGGGCCGCCGCGGCCTCCCCGGACCTGGAGACGTCGCCCTCCTTGAGGATGTTCTCCTTGCTCTCGGTGTCGAGGCTCCCGAGCATCATGCGGTCTTCGATCCAGAGGGTCACCGGGCCCAGGCCCTGGGCCTCGAGGACGCCACCGGAAGTTTCGATGCGAAACCACAGCCAGGTGAGGAACTCGTGGCCCCAGAAGGCCTTCTCCTCGAGGTTCTTGAGCACGTCCATCACGCACCTCCCTCGGGCCGGAAGACCGACGGCACCACCCGGTCGACAATTTCCGCCTTCTCCTGCCCCAGGGCGCGCAGGGCCAGCAGGTAGGGGAAGAGGGGGCGGAGCTTCACTGCGAAGGTCTTCTCGAAGAGGGCGCGAAAGGACTCGTTGAGCCGCTCGCCGGTGCTCCAGAAGAGCACCTCGCCCCGGTTCAGGTCCCAGGACAGGTCCGTCCCCTGGCAGGAGGGGATCGCGCGCTCCAGCAACTGCCGGCGCACGATGGCTTCGATCTCGTCGCGCTCGGCCCGGCTCAGGTCCTCCCGGCCGGACTTCAGCCGCCACTGCGCCTCGAGCTTTCGGCACTCCTGCTTCAGAAACCGGGCGGGAATGCGCTTGGTGTCCACCCGGAAGGTGAGGTTCACGGTGTGTTCCACGAGCCACCGGTCCAGGGGCAGGCTCGGGTCGAACCAGTCGTCCACCGGGGCCCATCCCAGCACCTGCTCCCGCTCGTCGTCGGGCGCGAAGTCGCGAAACGCGTGGGCCTGGATCGCCTCTTCGTAGGCCGCCCGAAACCCCTGGGGGAGCTCCCCCAGCACCTGATACCGGCGCAGGCGGATGCCGCCGCTCAAAATCCCCATGCCGTTTCTCCTGTCTTCACCGGGCTCGCTGCCTCGCGCCTTATACGGACCCGGCGCCGGGCTGTCAACCTGCCGCCCTGGCCCCGATCCCCTGCCCGGACCCGTCGCCCCAGCGGGAATGCGGGCTTTCCCTCAGCCCCTCGAAGCGCGACGCCCCCCCATTGCCTCTCTCAAAATCGAAATCGAAATCGCAGTCGCAATCGATATCGATGGGAAGGGCGCATCCGGCCCCGGGGCGGGGTCCCGGTCACCGCGCGGAAGGGGGCTCTTCGGGGCGGCGCAGGGAGATGCGGACCTGGGAGGGAGATACCCCGAGCACCTCGATTCCCGGGGGGAGGTCCACCCGGTCCAGGGTAACCTGGAAGGTGCGGCGGCCCAACTGGGCCAGGAAGGCGTCGATGCGTATCTTGAACGCCTCGGGGGGGCTCAGGTACACGGCCCGGCGGGACCCCGCCACCGTCACCTCCACCCGCTCGGGCTCCACCGACTCCAGCACGTATCCCACCGGGAGGTTCTCCACGGCCACGGGAGCCAGCCGCACCGCCTCCACGGTGCTGGCGCCGGGAACGAGGAGGAACCACAGGCCCGACGCCAGGGCGAGCGCCAGCGCCCCGTAGGGCCAGGCCGGCGCCAGCAGCCGGCGCCACCCCCGGGCGGTTTCGGGCGCCGCGGCGGCTGCCTGGAACTCCGTCACCACCGCGGCGAGCTCGTCGGCATCCCGGACCCGGCGCAGGGTGGCGTCGCGGGCCACCGAAACGGTACCCCGTTCCTCCGAGACCACGAGGCAGAGGGCGTCGGTGCGCTCGGCCAGCCCCAGGGCGGCTGCGTGGCGGGTCCCCCCCGGCCCCAGCTCCGCCTGGTTCGTAGAAAGGGGCAGATGGCACCCGAACCGGACCACCCGGTCCCCTTCCACGAGCACCGCGCCGTCGTGGCCGGGGGAGTGGGGGTCGAAGAGGCTCAGCAGGAGGGCCTCGCTCACCCGCCCACCGAGGGGGACGCCCCCCTCCAGGTGGCGCTCCAGGGGCTCCTTGCCGGGCAGCACCAGGAGCGCGCCCGTGCGCTCCTGGGCCATCCGCCACACGGCCCGGACCAGGTTTCCCGCCCCATCGGCGTCGGCGAGCGGCCCCCGCTTGCCCGCGCTCCAGGCGCCGATCTGCTCCAGGAGGCGCCGGAGGTCTTCCTGGAAGACCACGACGATCAGGATCAGGAGCACCGCGGAGAACCCCTGGAAGATCCAGGCGGTGAGGTTGAGCTGCGCTTGCCGGGCGAACAGGTACACCGCGGCCAGGACCGCAAGCCCCAGAAACGCGAAGAAGGCGCGGGTGCGCCGGAGCCACAGCAGGATGCCCCAGAAGAGGAGCGCGGCCAGGGCGATGTCGGCCAGGTCGCGCCAGTAGCTCAGGAAGTGGGAGATGGCCATGGGTGTGCTCCTGCGCCTTCCTTCTACTTGAGGAAGGCAGGCGGAGCAAGGCCGCGGGGTTCACCAGGATCCACCACCTGGGTGGCAAGCTGGGTCCGGGAGCCCTTGCGCTCCGCCCCGTAATCCGCGATGTTCGGAGGCAGCGTAGCCGAGGGAGCCGGCGCGCCGAGCCTCACCGGTTTCGGCCTCGCTGCTGCGGTCGGTCGAGGCGGTACGGGGCCCTGACCAGTGGCCAGGACTCCCGGACCCCGCCCTAAAGATTTGGTGGTGGATTCTGGGCTCAGCCGCCGGCAGGCGGCTTGAGGAGTCCGCTCTCGTGGAGCACCTGGCGGGTGCGGGCCCGCTCCTCCCGGCGCCGCTGCCCCGCTTCCCAGCGCCGCCGGTCGTCGTCGGTCTCGAGGGCGAGGCCGGGGACCGGGCTGGGGCGGCCGGCTTCCCCCAGGGCCACGAAGGTCAGGTACGCCGAGGCGGTGTGGCGCACCTGGCCGGTGCGCAGGTCTTCGGCCTCGACCCGAACCCCCACCTCCATGCTCGACCTCCCCACGCAGTTGACCGAGGCCTTGAGGACCACCAGGTTGCCCACGTAGACGGGAGCGTGGAAGTCGATCCGGTCGATGCTCGCCGTGACCACGTTGGAGCGGGCGTGGCGGATGGCCACGACCCCCGCGGCGTCGTCGATCATCTTCATGATCTGGCCGCCGTGCACGTTGCCGGCCGGGTTGGCGTGGTGGGGCTGCATCATCTCCGCCACCTCCACCCGGGTCTCCGAAACCTTGCGCTCGGCATCAGCCATCTTCGTGCTCCTCCCCCGCGCTCGCCGTCTGGAGCAGCGCCGCCTCCTCCCGAATGCCGTCGGCCCGGGTCACGAGCTCCTTGACGATGCCGTGGAGGCCGTCGAGGCTCTCCCGGGTGCTCGTGCTCGAATCGCCCACCTCTCCCAGGGCGGCCTCCAGGGCGGCGGCGGTTGCCTGCTGGCTCGCCAGGAGCCGGTCGATCCCCTCCACCTCGCTGCGGAAGGAGCCCATGAGGTCTGCCGTGTTGTGCCCCGCCTCCCGGTGCCGCGCCGTGGCGGAACGCACCGACTGGGAGAGGGCCGCCAGGGTTTGAATGAGCTCCTGGACGCGGTTCATCTCGCGCAGGCTCTCGGTCAGGGTACCGGCGACCGAGTGGAGGTTCTGGTTCACCTCGCCCGCCGCGCTAACCATGGTGGCTGCCTTCTCGTCCGTGCCCTGGGCGGCCCGCACGATCTCCCGGGACTGCCCCACCGACTGGTCCACGGCCTCGGCGATCAGGTCGAGCTGCCCCACGGCCTCCCGGCCGAGCTCCTCCCCATCCTCCACGGCCTCCAGGTTGGCCGAGAGCGCCAGGTTGGCGGCGGCAATGTTGGACTGGATGAGGCGGATGAGCTCCTCCACGTGCTTGGTGGACTCCCGGGTGCGCCGGGCCAGGCTGCGGATCTGGTCGGCCACCACCCCGAAGGCCGCGCCCCGCTCCCCCGCCTGGGCCGCCAGGATGGCGGCGTTGAGCGAGAGCAGGTTGGTCTCTTCGGCCACGTCGGTGATGATGCCGATGACCCCCTCGATCTCGTGGGACTGCCGGCCCAGGGCCTGGATGGACTTCATGAGTTCCACCGAAGACTCCCGGATTGCCTTCACGCCGGCTCCCACCTGGTCCACCACCTCGCGCCCCCGGCGGGCCGACTCCTCCACCCGCTGGGCCAGGGAGAGGTTCTGGTCGATGCGGCGGCGGATATCCCCCATGGCCTCGCCCACCTGGCTCACGAAGGCCGTGGTGCGGTCGCTCGCCTCCGAGAGCAGCGAGACGCTGTCGAGAACCCCCGAGAGGGCGCCGTGGATCTGGAGAACCGAGGTGGTGGCCTCCTCCACCGAGCGGTTGAGGGTCTCCGCCCCCTGGAAGAGTTCTTCCGTGCTCCCGCCCATGCTCTCCAGGTACTCCACCCCGCGGCCGCTCGCGGCCAGCACTTCGCCGGCGTGCTGCCCCACCCGGGTCATGGCCTCCTGCATCGCGGCCAGGCTCTCCCGCGCCCCCGAGACCGCCCGGTCGAGGGTGTCGATGACCCAGGCGATGAGGGTCGCGTGCTCCTGCACCTGGCGCACCACGTCGCGGGCCGCCGAGCCGTGGGCCTGGACCCGCCCCACCAGGCCCCGAAGCTCGTCCATGAGCGGTATCTGGGGGTGGTCGTCGTGGGCCTCCACCTGCTCGAGCAGCTCCCGGAGGCTCCGGGCGTGGGGCAGCCGCCGCCCCCGCAGGTGCAGCAACAGGGCCCCTGCTGCCCCCAGCGCCCACACCGCAGCCCCTGCCCCGGGGCTTCCCGCCGCCGCCAGGGCCCACGCCCCCAGGCCCGACGCCGCCCCCAACCCCGGGACCACGAAGGACATCAACCGCCACCTGGCCTGCGCTTCCATCACCTCTCCTCGGACGCCGGCCCCCCCTGCGCGGTACCCTTCGGCACTCCCGCTCATTCCCTTGAGCTGTCCACGACCTGCGGTCGCCCCGAGGGACGAAGCGCAGCAGGCTCACCCTCACCCCAGGCCCCTCTCCCATCGAGGGCGAGGGGATTCAAGGAGAGGGATCTTCTGCAGGGGCCGAATCCTCGCCGGGCCAGAAGCGCCGCTCCAGGGCGTCGAGCAGGGGACCGAAGCTCTCCCGGCGGCGGGCCGAGAGGGGAATGGCCCCGTGGGTCGACGCCAGCGCCTCCCCTTCCCCCGCAGGCAGGAGGTCCACCTTGTTGAACACGCGCAGCACGGACTTCTCTCCCAGCTCGAGCTCCACCAGGAGCTTCTCCACCGCCGCGATCTGCTCCTCGAAGGCGGGGTTCGAAGCGTCTACCACGTGGAGCAGGAGGTCCGCGTCCTGAAGCTCCTCGAGGGTCGCCCGGAAGGCGCCCACCAGGCCCTTGGGCAGGTCCCGCAGGAAGCCCACCGTGTCGGTGATGATGACCTCCCGCTCCCGGGGAAAGCGCAGGCGCCGGGTGGCGGTGTCGAGGGTGGCGAAGAGGAGGTCTTCCGTGAATACCTCGGAGGCGGTAAGGGCATTGAGCAGGGTCGACTTGCCCGCGTTGGTGTAGCCCACGATGCTCACGATGGGCACCCCCGCCCGCACCCGGCGCTGGCGTCGCTGGGAACGCCCCCGGGCCAGCTCCTTGAGCTTTCGTTCCAAGGCCGAGATCCGGTCGCGGATGCGCCGCCGGTCCATCTCGAGCTTGGACTCGCCCGGCCCCCGCCCCCCCACTCCTCCCATCAACCGGCTCATGGCCGTGCCCTTGCCCGTGAGGCGCGGCATCAGGTACTTGAGCTGCGCCAGCTCCACCTGCACCTTCCCGTCCTGGGTGTGGGCGCGGCGGGCGAAGATGTCGAGGATGAGCTGGGTGCGGTCGATCACCCGCACGTCGGTCAGCGCCGAGATGGCCCGCACCTGGCCGGGGGCGAGCTCCTGGTCGAAGATGAGGAGGTCGGCCCCCTTCTGGAGGGCCGAGGCCACGACCTCGCGGATCTTCCCTTCCCCCATGAGGTATTTCGGATTGAGCTGCCGGGGCCGCTGCACCACCGCGTCCACCACCTCGACGGCGGCCGTGCGGGCGAGCTCCCGCAGCTCCTGGAGACGGTCCTCCACCTGGTGGCGCGGCGCGGTGCTCACGCTCACCAGGATGCCCCGGTCCTTCCCCGCCCCCCGCACGGCCAGGGAGCGCACCTGGCGGGCAGCGATCTCCTCTTCCAGGGAGGCCACGAAGGGCCCGAAGTCGAGGCGAAAGGCATGGAAGTCGGCCGGAGGGAGGAGCCGGTAGGTCTCGCCCGCCGGGTTGGGGGGCAGGAGGTGGGCCACGTGGAACGTGCCCGGCCGGCCCTCCGGGGTCACGCCCAGGGCCGCCATGGCGTCCAGGCGCAGCAGCGTCAGGTCGGCCAGGTCGTCCTCCGAGAGGGGCTCCTGGCGCAAGTGGGTGTGCACGCACCGCAGCCCCCGCAGCTTTCCCCGCCCCAGCCCGTGGTCCGAGAGGTCCGGGATGACGATCTCGGTGTCGTCTCCCACGATCACGTGTACCACCGCTCCCTTGCGGTCGAGGATGAGCCCGAGCTGGCGGCCGGTCTCCCGGCTGAGGCCGGCCACGTAGGCGGCCAGCTCGGCCGTGACGAGCTCGTCGGCGGGGACCCGGCGGCGGTAGATGCGCTCGAGGGCGCGCACCTGGCTCGGCTTGAGCCCGGTCAGGTTTCCGTGTACCTCTGCGATGGCGAAACCTCCTTGAGGGGAGCGTTGCGGGTTGCACTCTGCACGTTGGGGGGCCTTCTCCAACACGCAACGAGCAACGCGCTACGCGCGACTGCCCGCCCGTTCTTCCAGATACCCCACCCAGGCCTCCAGCCCCTCGCCCGTGCGGGCGCTCAGCGGAAAGACCCGAAGGGCGGGGTTGATGGCGTGCGCGTTGCGGATCAACGCGCCCAGGTCGAACTCCAGGTGGGGCAGCAGGTCGGTCTTGGTGACCACGAGCAGCGACGCCGCGTGGAAGAGCGCCGGATACTTGAGGGGTTTGTCCTCCCCCTCCGTCACGCTCACCAGGGCCACCTTCTCGTCCTCCCCCAGGTCGCAGGTCACGGGGCAGACGAGGTTTCCCACGTTCTCCACGATGAGCAGGTCCAGGCGCCCCCCGGCGCGAACGATCAGCGACGAAAACGCCCGGCGCACCATTGAGGCGTCCAGGTGGCAGGCTCCGCCGGTGACCACCGCCTCCACGGGGACCCCGGTGGCGGCGATCCGGCGCGCGTCGTTCTCGGTCTGGACGTCGCCCTCCACCACCCCCACCCGCAGCCGGGCCGCCAGGCGCCCCAGGGTGGCCTCCAGAAGCGCGGTCTTCCCCGTGCCCGGGCTCGAGATCAGGTTTACCGCGTAGGCCCCGGCCGCGCGGAAGAGCCCCCGGTTGGCCTGGGCTAGGACATCGTTTCGCGCCAATACGCTTCGCTCGACGGCAATCTCCCTCACGGGTCCTCCACCTCGATCTCCGCCAGGGAGAGCTCGTCCCCCGCCACCAGGTCCGAGCCGAGCCCGCCGCATCGGGGGCAGGGGTCGAAGTACCCGGCCCCCGGGTATTCCTCCCCGCAGCTCCCGCAGCGAAAGGCCGGCTCCACGGCCTCGATCTCCACGCGGCATCCCGCCAGGGGCGTCCCTTCCCCCAACGCCTCCAGGGCGAAGCGCAGGCTCTGGGGCTCCACGCCCGACCACCGCCCCACCCGCAGGCGCAGGCCGAGAATCCGCGTGGCGCCAGCCGCCTCGGCCTCCTGGGCCGCCAACCGCGCCACCTCTGCGGCAATCCCCATCTCGTGCACCCGTGCCTCCTCCCAGAGCGCCTTATAGGCCGGAGGACGCGGAAGTGTCAACGAGACCGGGCGCCACCGACGGGAGGAGAGAAGCAGGCGGGGAAACCCTCCCCTGTTCGGTCCCAATCGGTATCGCTATCGGTATCGCTATCGGCATCGGGGGCGACTTCGATACCGATACCGATACCGACCTTTTGGAGGAGGGGAGAGATCTCCGGGGGAGCACTTCGTTTTCGGGCTCTCTTCCGGATCATGTGGGTCAATCCACCCCGGGCAGCGCGATCGCAGCGTGCGCCCGGAGGATTCGGGGTGGGCCCGGGGGCGGGCGCACACTGTGCGCTCCTACGGGTGAACCAGCCATACTCTCGGGCTCAGCGGCTGAGCGCCTCCAGCTCTCGCCCCAGCACCTGCGGGTTCCGGCACACGTGGAAACCCCACGTGCCTAGCTTCCCCCAGTTGTTCACCGCCGACACCCACCGGCGAGCCGCCTGATGTTTGGCCTTGGTCTGGTCGTCCTCGAAGCCCTTGATCTCCAACACGAGGGTCAGGCCGTTCTTCAGGCGCACGAGGTAGTCGGGCACGTAGACGTGGCTCGCACCCAGGTACTCGTAGGGGACCGTGCACTCCAGGTGGTCATTGCGGGCTTAGAACGCCACGTGATCCGACTGCTCCAGCCGAAACGCCGCCGACTGCTCCCACGTCGCGGTGTCGAGCACCACCTGGTTGACGTGGCTCTTCTGGGTGCCGCAGCAGGAGCGGGTCGTCTTGAAGTTCACCTCGCCGGTGGAGCCGATGGGCTTGTAGCGGTTCAGGATCGGCAGGAGCGGCGGCTCCCCTTGGCTCTCGTCGGGCTCGATGGCGTCGATGAACCGCTCCACGATCCGCTGGACGTAGGTCTCGAGCCCCAGCTCCCGGCGGTCCTCGCCGTTCCAGTTCACCTTGCGCGACACGTACTCTTCCACCAGCCGGTACACCTGGGGGAAGAGCTGGTGGCGCGAGCGGAGCTTCAGCTTGGGAGTTCGGCCCGCCACGCCCTCGGTCAGCGACCACACCACGCGGCGGGCGATCTCGAACTGGATCGTCTGGAGGTGTGTGCTCGCGTAGAACTCGCGCCGGTCCTGGGGCAGCGCCTCGAACCCGCCGAGCTTCGGGCTCCCGGTCTGGTGGCCCACCTGGGGCTTCACGAACACGGCGGTGGGGGTGCGGTTGGGCTCGATGGTGACGGGCTCCATGCTCCCCACGTCGGCCCGGATGAAGTTCGACTTCAAGGCGAACGCGAAGCCCTCCACCACCGGGAAGCGAATCTCGAAGTGCCGGCGCTCGTCCATCGCGTGGACGTGGTTCTTCGGCCGATCCACCGGAGTCGGGGTCCCGGTCTTTCGCCCCTTGAACGGGACGATCGAGAAGGGCACGCCGTACACGTCGACGTACTCCTCGGTAAGGCACCCCGTCTCCGGGTCGACGGTGTAGTCCATGCGGCGGAGGCCCCGGCCGATGACCTGCTCGCACAAGAGCTGGCTGCCGAAGGCCCGCAGCCCCAGGATGTGGGTCACGTTGTTCGCGTCCCACCCCTCCGAGAGCATCTGCACGCTCACCACGCAGCGCACCTGCTCGCCGGGCTTCCCGACCTTGCCCACGGTCGAGACGATCTCCCGGAGCTGCTCCGCTGCATCGGAGCGGCTCCCGCGCGGGTCCTCGCTTTCGGCCTTGGCCAGGAGCTTCGAGTCGATCCGCAGGGTCGCGAGCCGGCCCTCGGCGTTCGAGAAGTACTCCCCGAAGAGCTTGCCCGTGCCGTACACGGTCTTGGTCTTGGCCTTGCCACCCCGCTTCCTGCGCGGCCCTTCCTCCTCCTCCACGTCGTCCGCGTCTTGCGACGGCACCTCCACCGTCTCCTCCCCCGAGATGTTCTTCGCGAACACGGAGGCGATGTCGGTGTTGTCGCAGACCACGATCATCACGGGCGGCACGCGCTCCTGGCCCGGCGCGGCCTCCTCGAAGTACTCGAACCGCTCCTTCCACTGCCCCATGAGCGTCGCGAGCGCGTCCTCGGCCTCTCGCCAGACCACGTCGGGCTTGGGCTTGCCGCCGGGGAGCTTCTCTCCGGGCTGGAGGTTGTCGCAGATATGGCGCCACAGGGCGAAGTACTTGGGCTCGGGCCGGCCGGTGGTGTCGCTCACCGGGAGCCGGGGGATCTTCACGATGCCCGACTCGATGGCGTCCACGAGAAGAAGAGCCGCCGCAGCCGGTCGTCCCGCGTCCAGTGCCGGAGAAGCTCCCGGGTCACCGTGCTCGCCCCGTCCCAGCCCTTCTCGCGCCACGCCTTCACGTCGGCGCGCAGCGCGTTCACCAGCGGCAGCTCGTCGCGCTCCTCCTCGGCGAAGAGGCTCATCTGCGAACTGGCCGTGGCCTGGGTCTTGTACCAGTAGCTGGCCGGCCGGCGGCCCGGGTGGCGGTAGGGCTCGCCCGTGTCGGTCCGGTATACCCAGTGCTCCGTCGGCTCGGCGAAGGGGCTGCACAGGATGGGCTTGTTGACTGGTTGGATGGGGAGGTCTTGTTGCTCGGCCTTCATGGCTCGGCCTCGTCGCTCGCCAGCGCCGCTTGGACCTCCGCGACGAAGGTCCGCGCCGCAGCGAGCAGCTCCTGAACCCGCTCCGGCTCGGGGCTCACGAAGTCCCGGTAGTCGCACTTGTTGCGCAGGTCGAAGGCGATGTCGAGGAACTTTGCGACTTCCACCGGGATCGTGCCCGGCTTGACGAACTCGCGGTGGAACGTCGAGATAGCGCCGGAGTGCTTGGCTGCGCTCAGGCCCCGTGAAGCCAACAGGGCGAGCACACCGTAGAACATGGCGTAGTAAACCCGGTTCATCGCGCCGCGGTGTTTTTGGCTCGCCAAGAGGATCTCTGCTTCTTCCAGCGCCTCTCGCGCCTCGCCGAGCCGATACTGCACCAGCGCCCTGATCTCTTCCGTCACAGCGTTACCCCCTCCCGCTCCACGGTCTGGTAGAAGGGCGTGGCCTTCGTCAGCGGCGATTCTGCCTCTTGCCGCGACATGACGACCGGCGCGAGGAGCGTGTCGTGCTCGAGGCCCGCGTGGAAGCAGATCTCATACACGGCTCGCTCCACTTCCCAGTCCAGGGACTCGAGAACGAAGAGCACGTCCACGTCCGACTCGGCATCTGCCGTGCCCCTGGCCTTCGAGCCGAAGAGCCGAGCCGTCACGAGGGAAAAGCGCCTCGAGATTTCTCTCTTGGCCTCCTGAAGCGCGGCTTCTTCGTTCTCCGCTAGGAGCCTCATGGCTCGCCCGCTCGGCATCTGGCGATCTCGTGTTGCAGGCCCACCGACGTGTGCTCGCCAAGGTTTTCGAGCGCCCCCGCCCAGGAAAAGCAAGGTTTGGTTCTGTGCCTCTTCCCGGCGCGCTGCAGGAGAAACTCCGCGAAATCAAGAACCTCTGACTGACTCTCTGCCGGCAGCTGCTCCAGGAGCTCTTCGATGCGCCTTCTCTGCGGTTCCATCTCCTGCCTCCCACCTCAACGGTTCGCCTCACGAATCATCCCCGTACCCCATCTTGCCATCCAACCGGTGCACCCGCATGGCCTCGTTGCCCCGCGGGTCGATCACCTTCACCGCCGCCCGCTTGTGCCTGCCGGCCGGGAACGGGAGCGAGGTCGTGCCCGAGAGGGCATCGAAGGCGCCCTCGTCCACCACGCCCTTGAGCGCGCGGGCGAGTCTTTGCCACGCGGTCTTGTCGGGGAAGAAGGCCTGGGTGATGCAAAAGGTCCGGCCGTCGTAGTCGGTGTCGAGGAACCAGGCCGCCACCTTCGAGGCCCCCGTGGGGAGGATCGTGTTCTCCACGGGGTTGTAGATGTCCACGCCCTCCATCTCGATCGTGAACTGGCCGCTTTTCCCCTCGCGCAGCTTGGTCCGCGGCAGGCCGAAGACCGTGAAGAGCTGGCTCCCCGCCGTCTCCTTCAAGAGGTCGCCCATGTTCACGTCGGGACGGATGTGGGCCAGGTGGCACCGCACCCGGGGGTTCGGGTCTTCCTGGAGGATCGCCTGAGCAGCGGCGTCGAAGGAGAAGCCGGCGAAGACCACGTCGTCGAAGCCGCGGCGGCTCGCCACCGGGAGCGCGTTCTCCACCTGGTAGGCCGTCACAGGCCCGAACTGTGGGCCGAAGGACACGGCGACCGATCGGACGCCTTCGTCGGGCGGGGCTTGCCCCGCCGCATCCTCGGTTTGGTCACGGCGGGGCAAGCCCCGCCCTACGTCTGCCGACTGCCACTCTCCCTCGGCGTGCAGGTGCTCCGAACCGGGGCTCGCCTCCAGCCGGACGAAGGTCATGGCCTTGTTGTTGGGGAACCGGACACCGTCGGCCCTAAGCAGGCCGATCATGCGGTCGAGGTAGGCCTCAGCGTTCACCGCCTCCCCGCCTGGGACCGGATCAGCCCCAGGACCGGCGAACGTCTCCAGCTCCTCGGGCTCGCCACCGATGGGCGTCTCGGCCGAGAGGGACTCCTCCGGCGGCATCACGGCCTCCCTCGTGAACGGCCCAGACACCCGGACCACGCCCTTCACCGCCTCGGGCTGGTCCACCAGCTCCTCCTGCTCGGCGTTGGCCGCGATGCAGGCGTTCACCTCGTCCATCTTCGCCCGCCACGCGGCCCGGTACTCCGTGAGGGCCGCCCGCAGCGCAGCGGGCCACTTCTCGTCGGTGTCGAAGGGGACCTCCCACTCCTTCCAGGCGGTCTTGGGCAGGTTCCACCGCCGCCGGTCCGCGTCGGTTACGGCTCGCTTGCCCTCGCGCTTTTCCTTCTCCAGGAGCTTGGTCTGGAGCCGGCGGCGGACGTCCGAGGTGACGGTTGCCAGAGCCGCGTTCAAAGCCGCTAACCTCTCGGCCAGCACCGGCTCGTGCCGGGCGAAGATCGGGTCCAGCGCCGTGTTCTGGGCGATGCTCTTGAGGGTGATGTGGGGCACGGTCTTGTAGACGAAGCCCTTGGAGGGGTCGGTGCCGTCACCGCCTTCGCGGACCCTATGGAAGGGAAACGTGGCCGTCAGCAGCCGCTGGCGGGCCAGGGCGAGGGCCACCCGGCTGGTGTCGATCGTCACCCACCGCCGGCCCCACTGCTCGGCCACGTAGGCCGTGGTGCCGCTGCCGCAGGTGGGGTCGAGGACGAGGTCGCCGGGGTCCGTGGTCATAAGGAGGCAGCGTTCAATGACTCTTGGACTTGTCTGTACTACATATAGCTTGTCTTCCCCAAAACCACTTTGGCGCGTGTCGTCCCAAATATTGTTTGCTGGTTTCAAAGGGAAGTCTTTCAAGTACCTAACGAAGCCGAGAGTGTTCCCTTGCCCGACAAGCCGCTCCGCCCTATCCAAGCGCGTCATGCCCAATTTGTTAGTAGACCATCCGCGAGCACCCGGCGAAAACTTACAATCACAAAAGTCGTATAGGAAAGTAGTAGTCTCTGAAGGGGTTTGCGAAGTCAATGGATTGGGCCGAAATACCGCCCAACCCTCCTTCGCTAGTCTTGTCACTTCACCAGAAGAGTTGGCCCTAATTCGCCGACCGTCTGCGAATTCAAGCCACCGAAGGTTGTAATCTTCCTCGGGAGTCCGTTCCTGGAATGCTTGCGCGTACTTTATTCTATCAACGTCCTTCGCGTACCAAAGTAACATGTCACAGGTAGTGTCGAGAAGACTCGATGCCTTTCCGGTAGTCTTTCTGAATACAATGACGCTGCAAGAATTCTGGGAGCCAAATACGTCGTCAAGAAGGTTGCGTACGCGGTGCAGGTTCTCTTCGCTAATTTGGACAAAGATGCTTCCCGAGTCCGCCAGCAGTTCTCGGCACAGCACCAGCCGGTCCCGAAGGTACGCCAAATACGAGTGCACCCCCAGAGTCCACGTGTCTCGGTACGCCTTCACCATCTCGGGCTCGCGGGTCAGGTCCTGCTCCTTGTCCTTGACGTCGCGCTTGCCGATCTCGGGTTGGAAGTTCGAGGCGAATTTGATGCCGTAGGGCGGGTCCATGTAGATCATCTGGACCTTGCCGGCGAGGCCCTCGCGGTGGGCGAGGCTGGCCATGACCTGGAGCGAGTCGCCCAGGATCATGCGGTTGGCCCAGTCCACGTCGTGCTGGTAGAACTGGACCGCCTTGGCGTACTCGAGCTTCGGGTCGGCGAAGAGGTCGCGCTGTACGTCCTCCCGCGCTGCGACCTTGAGGATGGCTTGCGTGGCCACCCGCTCGTGGATGTGCAGGGCCACGGGGTCGACTGCGAACCCCTTCTTCTCCCGCTTCCCCGCCCACTCCAGCCACGGCTCCTGGATGCGCAGCGCCTCGGCCAGGGTCCGCGCCTCCTCGGCCGTCAGGGCCCGCGTCCGCGCCGCCTCCAGGAGCTCCGGCAGCTTGTCCGGCCCTGCCGTCGGGTCGAACCGCAGCACCGGCGGCAGGTGCGGGTTGTACGCGTACTCGATCTTCCGGGCCTCCTTGACCTTGCCCTGGGCGGCCAGGCCGGCGGGAGGGATGTTCTTGCGCGTGGCGTCGTGGCGGTAGTCGAGCACTGCCGGTCCGGCTTCGTCGCCGCCCTTGGCCCTCCGCGGCTTCCTCTCCTTCGTCGCCGCCGGCGCCAGGGCCAGGGCGGCCTGCCCTGCCGTGCCCTCCGGAACCCCTAGCAACTCGACGATCCGCCGGGCCTCGTCGGGGCTGGGCGCCTCCTTGCCCGTCTCCCAGCGGGACACTTTGCCCTGGCTCGTCCCCAGGGCCTCCCCGAGCTGACCCTGGCTCCAGCCCCGGGCCGCACGCGCCTGCCTGATCCAGTTCCCCTCTCTCACCAGGACTCCTCCTCAACCTCGCCGCACGGGAGGGCGGGCGAAAAAACAAGAAAGCCACCGGCGCGGTGGTGCTTCCGCTCCCGGTGGCTCTGTGCCCCTGCACGCCGCGTCTGGTTCCCTGCCCCGGGCGGTGGGCTGCCTGCTGGGGGATCGTACGTCCCAGGTGCCCGAAGTGTCAACGAGAACCGGGCCCCCGGAAGCCGCCAACGGGAGGAGCGAAGCAGGCGGGGATCATCACCCCCGTTTAGTCGAAATCGAAATCGAAATCGAGATCGAGATCGAAATCGGACCCGACGTCGATCTCGATTTCGATTCAGTGGAGGTGGGGCGAGACCTCCTTGGGGGCACTGCCTTTTCCGCGTGCGGGGCCCTGTGGTATAGGACACCGGCGCGCCGACCCGAGCGGCCACCACAGGAGGCCTCGATGCCAGAGCTCAAGCAGATGTACCGCACGGTGATGGACGACCACTTCCCCGACCGGATGACCATTTCGTTCGGGGAGCAGACCCTGGTCTACCGCAAGCGCACGTGGAAGCTCCCCGACGAGGGGGGGCTCCTGGAAAAGGGCCTGCGGTACGGGGAGAACCCGGGCCAGGAGGCCGCCCTCTACGAGCTCGTGGCGGGCAACCTCGTCCTGGGGGAGTGCCGCTTCATCGAGCCCGGGCTGGGGCTCGTCTCGGCCCTGGCCGAGGAGCACATGCTCCAGGCGGGAAAGCACCCGGGAAAGACCAATCTCACCGACGTGGACAACGGCCTCAACATCCTGAAATACCTGATGGAGAGCCCCACCGCGGTCATCCTCAAGCACAACAATCCCAGCGGCGCCGCCCAGGCCGCGACCCTGGAGGAGGCCTACCGGCGGGCCAACCGGGCGGACCGCATCGCGGCCTTCGGAGGGGCCCTGGTGGTGAACCGGCCCCTGGACCGGGCCACGGCCCAGGCCGTGGCGGAGAACTACCTGGAGGTGGTCGCAGCCCCGTCCTACGAGGAAGGCGTGGTGGAGATCCTCAAGCGCCGCAAGGACCTGCGCATCCTCGCCGTGCCCCGGCTCGACCGCCTGGCCGAGTACCGTTCCCGGCGGTTCGTGGAGTTCAAGTCGCTCGTGGACGGCGGGCTCATCGTCCAGCAGTCGCCGCTGAACGCCGTCCACCGGGTCGAGGACTTCCAGCCCGCCGTGGCCAAGGTGGACGGGGCCGAGGTGCGGGTGGCCCGCCAGCCCACGGCGGGCGAGCTCGGCGACCTGCTCTTCGGCTGGTGCGTGGAGCAGGGGGTGACCTCCAACTCGGTGCTCTACGTGAAGGACCGGTGCACCGTGGGCATCGGCACGGGCGAGCAGGACCGGGTCGGGGTGGCGGAAATCGCGGTCTTCAAGGCCTACACCAAGCACGCCGATGCCCTGTGCTTCGACCGCTACGGCGTGCCCTTGAAGGACCTGGAGCTTCGGGTGGCCCGGGGACAGGAGAAGCTCGAGCGGGTCCAGGAGCTCCAGGAAGAGACCGCCCGGGCCAAGGGTGGACTGGTGGGCTCCGCCATGATCTCCGACGCCTTCTTCCCCTTCCGCGACGGCGTGGACGTGGGCCTTCGCGAAGGCGTGACCGCCGTGTGCCAGCCCGGCGGCTCCAACCGGGACGCCGAGGTGATTCAGGCGGTGAACGAAGCGGGGGCGACGATGGTGTTTACGGGTCAGAGGTGTTTCAAGCACTAATTTGCCCGTTGTCCGTTGTCCGTTGTCCGTGGTCCGTTGGAGTTGACGGATTCCCGGTTTGCATGCAGAGGCGGTCATGCGCGTTTCGGAGAAGGCTTCGCGGTTTACCGAGTCGGTCATCCGCGAGATGACGCGGCGGGCGGCGGCGCACGGGGCGGTGAACCTGGCCCAGGGGTTCCCCGATTTCCCCTGCCCGGCCGAGCTCAAGGATGCCGCGTGCCGGGCCATCCAGGCCGACGTGAACCAGTACGCCGTCACCTGGGGCGCCAAGGCCTTCCGCGACGCCCTGGCGGAGAAGACCCGGCGCTTCCTGGGGATCGAGGTGGACCCCGAGGCCGAGATCACCGTCACCTGCGGCTCCACCGAGGCCATGGTCGCAAGCCTGCTCGCCCTGGTGGACCCGGGGGACGAGGTGGTGGTCTTCGAGCCCTTCTACGAGAACTACGGTCCCGACGCGATCCTGTGCGGCGCGGTGCCCCGGTACGTGCCCCTGCGCCCGGTGTCGCGCGGCGGGGTCCCCGGCTGGGAGTTCGACCCGGCGGAGCTGCGCGCCGCCTTCGGCCCCCGGACTCGGGCGGTGATCCTCAACACCCCCATGAACCCCACGGGCAAGGTCTTCACCCGGGCGGAGCTCGCGGTCGTGGCGGACCTGTGCCGGGAGTTCGACGCGGTGGCGGTGACCGACGAGATCTACGAGCACATCACCTTCGACGGGGCCGAGCACGTGGCCCTGGCGACGCTGCCGGGGATGAGGGAGCGCACCGTCACCATCGGGGGGCTGAGCAAGACCTACTCGGTCACCGGCTGGCGCATCGGGTACGCCGTCGCGCCCCCGGCGCTGACGGGGGCGCTTCGCAAGGTCCACGCCGTTCTCACGGTGGGCGCCGCCGCCCCCCTCCAGGAGGCCGGAGTGGCGGCGCTTGGCCTTCCCGAGGCCTACTATCGGGACCTCGCCGCCCTCTACCGGGCCAAGCGAGACCGGTTCCTGCCCCGGCTCGAGAAGGCCGGATTTCGCTGTTTCCGCCCCCAGGGCGCCTACTATGTGATGGCCGACATCTCGGCGCTCACCGCAGTGGACGACGCGTCCTTCGCCGCCGGCCTGGTCCGGGACGCGGGGGTGGCGGTGGTGCCCGGCTCGAGCTTCTTCTCCCAGCCGGCGCTGGGCCGAAACCTGGTGCGGTTCTGCTTCTGCAAGAAGGACGAGACCCTCGACGAGGCCGCCCGGCGCCTGGAGAAGTGGGCGGGGTAGGCGGGCCGTCATGGTGCCCGGTGACGGCGCAAGGTCCGGACCGCCCCCCGAGGCCGCGCGATGCCGGCTCGGGGCACGGGCCGGACCCGGAGCCATCGGCAGCAGGAGGACAGATGAAGGAAAGCTGCGCTGACAGGGGAGACACCGCGACGCTCTCCCTCACCCTCCAGGGCCGCCACCTGGCCTACCTGGAGCGCCTCGCGGAGCAGATCCGCCAGACCACCGGAGCGTCCCTGAATCCCGGCGACGTGGTACACAGCCTGGTGGAGGCGCTCAGCGAGGCCGCCGCGGTGCGCCCCTCGGCCATTCGCTCGGCCGCTGACCTGACCGAGCTCTTCTACCGCCGGTTCACCCAGCAGGAGGACGTCCGGCACGACCGCGATCGCATGCGGCCCTGACGGAGCCCAAGGGGAGCCGGTCAGCGGGAGAACGGGCCGAAGTGCAGGGAGTGGTCCCCCACCAGGGTGAAGTGGGGGGAGAGGCGGGAGACCGCCAGAATGCGCGCCGTGTTGCCCCCGACCCGCAGGGCGCGGCCTGCCTCGAAGAAGTTGCCGGCGTCGAGGCGGAAGTGGTGGTGGCAGCCCGGGATGGTGCCCAGGTAGCGGGCGGCCTGGCCGTAGTCCTCTTCCCCGTCCTCCAGCTCCCGCACCTTGAAGAGCCGGAAGGTGACGGCCCAGAACCGCATCCCGCCCAGCCGGCTCTGGAGGTCTGGGTCGGCGAGCTGCAGGGGGCTTCGCTCCACGATGCGGGGGTCGGCGAAGCCGGCAGCCCGGGCGAGCCGGGAGAAATCGCCCACGTAGAGCACCCGCCCGAGCTGCTCCCGGTCCACCTCCGGGTCCGTCGCCACTGCTGCGGCCAGGCGCCGGTCGGCGTAGACGTCGGCGAAGTAGAACTCCCCCCCGGACTTCAGCACCCGATACACCTCGCGCAGCACCCTCAGCTTGTCGGGCATGAGGCCCAGGGCCCGGTTGGAGATGACCACGTCGAACCCCTCGTCCTCGAGGCCGGCGTGCTCCAGGTTCTCGATGTTGGCCTTGCGAAACGCCACGTTGGGCTCGCCGTGGCCGAAGCGCTCCATGGTGGCTTCCACGTGCCGGCGGGCAACCGCCAGGAGCTCGTCTTCCCGGTCCACGCCGAGCACGTAGCCCTGGGGCCCCGCCAGGGCGGCGCAGAGGAAGACGTCGCGGCCCGTGCCGCACCCCAGATCGAGGATGCGCCGACCCTCGATGGCCTCGGGGATGGGCGAGCCGCACCCGGAGAAGAGCTCGGACACCTCGGGGGGGATCTTCTGGAGGATTTCCCGAAGCCTGCGGGGCGGTTCTCCCGGGGCTGCGGCATCCGGGGCGGGAGCAGCAAAAGCCTGGCCGAAGCGGTGTCTCGTCACCCAGTACGCGCTCTCCATGTCGGCCTCCCGGACGGGGGGTGTCCTGCGCCGGAAACGGGCTTCACATCTTGTACTTCCCGAAGGCGTCCGTGTCGAGCTTCTCGAGGAACTCCTTCCAGGCGTCCTCGTCCTGCTCGCCCTCGCCGGGCTTGGCGTCCTTCACCTGGACCGAGCTCGCCCGGCGCAGCACCCTCTCCTCCGCAAAGATCCGGGCCCGGGTGCGAAGCGCCAGGGCCAGGGCATCGGAGGGGCGGCAGTCGATCAGCCGCTTGCCCCCGCCGGGCAGCTCCAGGTGGATCTTGGCATGGAAGACGTTGTCCTCCATCGTGTCCACGTCGATCCGGGGCACCGAAGCCCCCAGCTCTTCCAGGAGCATCTTCATGAGGTCGTGGGTCATGGGGCGCGGGGGTTCGGCCCCCTCCAGGGCATAGGCGATGGCGGCCGCCTCCAGGAGGCCGATCCAGATGGGGAGGGTGTAGTGCTGCTCGGCGTCCCGCAGCAGGACGACCGGGCTCTTGCTCTGGGGGTCCAGGGCCACCCCCGCCACCTTCATTTCCACGTACACCGGTCTCCTCCTAGCGAGGGTTCGCCCCCAACTGTCGAGGCGTGACGGTTCGTTTCGTTTGAGCCCGGTCGCAATCGAAATCGCGATCGGGGTCGGCATCGATTTCGATTTGGACGGTGCATCAAGCCCCGCCGTCAGCTCGGCGGTCCCGCGGCCTCTCCCGTCATCGAGTGGACGCCCGCCTCCCGGATCCGCACCGGGACCTCCCGCCCGGCCCACGTATGATCGCCGGCAAAGTTCACGATCTTGTTCTCGGGGGTCCGCCCCATCACCTGGGCGCCCCCCGCGCGGCTCGGCCCTTCCACGAGCACGTCGCGCAGGTGCCCCTCCAGGTCGCGGTTTCGGCGCAGCGTGTGTAGCTGCTGCAAGGCGAGGAGCCGCGCCAGCCGCTCCTCCCGCACGGGCTCCGGCACGGGGTCGGGGAGGCGGGCGGCCACGGTGCCCGGCCGGGGCGAGAACTTGAAGCTGAACACCCCGTCGAAGACCACCTCCTCCATGACCCGCAGGGTCTCGGCGAAGTCCCCCTCGGATTCCCCGGGGAAGCCCACGATCAGGTCCGAGGTGAGGGCGATGCCGGGGCGGGCCGCCCGCAGCCGGCCCACCAGCTCCAGGTACTGGGACCGGGTGTACCCCCGGCGCATGCCCTCCAGAACGCGGTCCGACCCCGACTGGAGGGGCAGGTGCAGGTGGGGCATGAGCGCCGGCACCTCGGCGAAGGCCCGGATGAGCCGCTCGGAGAGATCCTTGGGGTGGCTCGTCGTGAATCGGATGCGCCGGATGCCCTCTACCCGCGCCACCCGCTGCACCAGCTCCGGGAAGTCCGCCTCGCCCCTGGGCTTCTGGCCGAAGGAGTTGACGTTCTGGCCGAGCAGGGTGACCTCCACCACGCCGTCGGCCGCCAGCCGCTCCACCTCCGCCACGACCTCGGTGGCCGAGCGGGAGACCTCCCGTCCGCGCACGAAGGGCACGATGCAGTAGGCGCAGTAGTTGTCGCAACCCTGCATCACGGTCACGTAGGCCCGCGGGCCTCGGCCCCGGGCGTGGGAGTAGAGGGTCTCCAGGGTGGCGGGGTCGTCGGCCATGCGGGTTGCCACCGCCCGCCGCTTGGATTCGCGCACCGTGCGGAGGAGCTCGGGCACCTCCTGGACGTTCTGGGTCCCGAACACCAGGTCCACGAAGGGCGCTCGCCGGAACACCCGCCGCCCCTCCTCCTGGGCGACGCACCCCCCGACCCCCAGCACGAGGCCCGGTCGCTCTGCCTTGAGCGCCCGGTACCGCCCGAGCTGGGAGTAGACCTTCTGTTCGGCCCGCTCCCGGACCGCGCAGGTGTTCACCAGGATGACGTCCGCGTCCGACGCCTCGGCCACCTCCAGATGTCCGTCCTCCTCCAGCAGGCGCGCGAGCACGCCGCTGTCGTGGTCGTTCATCTGGCAGCCGAAGGTCTGGATGAAGAAGCGCAGGCGATCCATGGGTCTTCCGGAAGGTGACGAGCGAGAGGGTAGGCTATCACGCCTTCCGGCAGTCGGAAAAGGTGACTCGGCACCCGTGACTCGGCACCCGGCACCCGACACGTGGCACCCAGCACCCGGCACTCGGCACCCGGCACCCGGGCTGCCGTCTTGACAGGGTTCGAGGAGTCGCTAGGGTTCGAGGGGAGTCCTGCCCCCTGCCACCCCTCGCCCCAGGAGGACGCCATGGCCGTCGCCCGCGTGACCGAGATCGTCGCCGCTTCGCCCAAGAGCTTCGACGACGCCATCAAGAGCGGCTTCCAGCGCGCCGCCAAGACCCTGCGCAACATCACGGGATTTCACGTCGCCGAGTGGCGCGCCAGCGTAAAGGACGACGTGGTGCAGGAGTATCGGGTGACCCTGCGGATCACCTTCCTCCTGCAGGATACGCTGTAGCCGGCCCCGCGGCCCGACTCGACCCGGGCCAGGGTGCGATAGCCGGGAAGGGTCAGCCCCTCCAGAACCGGACCCGGCCCGTGTCGATGTGGACGAAGTCCCGGTAGATGCCCACGCCTCCCGCCCCGAGGGAACGGGCGGCCTGGGCGATGCGGGCGTTGGGCGTGCCGGGGATGGCAAAGTCGATGGCCAGGCCCTGGGTGTGCAGGCTCTGCTTGGCAACCTTGCGGCCCAGGCGCCGCAGGAGGTCGTTGTAGGTGGGAGAGCGGTACCCGGAGATGACCCGGATGCGGGCACGGGTCCCGAGGGTCCGGTGGACCTCGCACAGCACCTCCACGGCGGCGGGGTCGATGTCCGCCACCTCCCCCGTGTGATGGCACCGGAAAAATCGGTTCAGGGCCGCCACGTTCCGGGCGGCTTGCCGGGAACCGGGTCGGCTGGGAAAGTCCAGGTTCTCCCCGGTGTGGATGTTGTGGAGTCCGATGATGCGGGGGGGTGCCTGGGTGGCTGCGAGGACCGCCTGGGGCGCGAGGATCGCCGCCCCCAGGGCTGCGCAAAACGTCCGTCGCGAAAGGGAGTGTTCGTCGGGCACTGGTCGGCCTCTCCTTGCTCGGTTGCCCCATCCGCCGCGGCGGCCCGCAGGCCGCCGTCTCCTAGGATGTTCGTTTCGGCCATCCGGGGGTCCGGCTTGAGGATCGGCTCGCAGCGGCCCCACCGGATCCCTCTCACCGACTTCTAACCCCCGTCTCATTCGCCCCTCACCCCAGGCTGATAGTCTTCCCTTCGAGGGGCGGAGCGGCGGCGCCGGAGGGTCGCAGCTCCGAAGCCCGCACCCAAAGCGCTCCACCCCTCATCCTCCTCCTTGGGAAACGGGACCGCCCCCGCGGTCCCGTTTCTTTTTCCTGCCCCGGGAAAGCCGCCCGCCCAACGGGTCGCGGGAACGCCTGCCGCAGAAGAGGCTTGCGTTCTCCCGGCGCCTCATGTAAACGGCCCCTCGTGCCGATGTGCTTTCGTACCCGGCGGCAGCGCCGCCATCCCAGGCACCGAGGAGAACCTTCTATGCAGCTTACCCTGGTTGTGTTTGGCCTGGCCGCCCTGGCGGTGGCCATGTGGTCGTGGAACGAGGACGGCGAAGCCCGTCCCTCCGAGAAGGTCAGCCCGCCTGCCGGAGCACCCGAGAAGCACCGCACGGAGTAGCCCCCCCGCCGGCCGACACCTTATACCCCTTCCTCCCCCGCCGGTACAACCGATTCCCCTCCTCCGGCCGCGCCTTCCAGGTGGTGTGCGGAGAGCTGCGCCGGTTTGACACTGCCGGACCCCAGCCACTAGACTACGCGCTCTTGGGGAATCCCCCGACGCCGAGGCCCCCGTTCATGCGCATCCTCCTGGTGACCCAGACGGAGGTTCCCCTCCTCCTGTTCCCGGCAGAATCGGGGGAAGACCAGTGCGTGGTCGTCACGGACGACAAACGCCTGGCTGCGCGGGCCCGTCACCGGGGTTTTCGGGCGGCCACCGGCAACCTGGCAGACCCCGGCCTCTTCCGCCGAATCAAGCTCTGTTCCCAGGACAGGCTCCTCCTGCACATTCCCCATGCTCCGCTGCTGCGCCGCTGCCTCCACGTAGTCCTCCAGGCCAACCCCGAAGCCCCCGTGACCGTGCTCCTCGACCCCCGTGCGGAGCCCCCGGAGCGGTGGCAGGACGAGGTGCTCTTTCTTCCCAGCACCCGCCTGGGCGCGGTGTGCCTGCGGTCCGAGATGGAGAAGGCGGCGACCCGGCGGTCCCTGGCGGCCATCCGCACCCTCTTCAAGGGGGCGGAGCGCATCCTGCTCCTGGTGCAGGACGATCCCGACCCCGACGGCCTGGCTTCCGCCCTGGCGCTTCGCACCCTGCTGGGCCGCAACCGCCTCTCGGCAGTGATCGGGTCCTTCGGAGAGGTGAAACGTCCGGAAAACGTGGCCATGGTCAACCTGCTCGACATCCAGGTCCAGCGGGTCCAGACCGCAGACCTGGCGGCCTACGACCGGGTGGCCCTGCTGGACGTGCAGCCCTTCCACTCCCCGGAAATCCCCACCCAGGTGGATCTGGTGATCGATCACCATCCCCGGCGCACCAACTACACGGCCCGCATCAAGGACGTGCGCCCCCGGTACGGGGCCACCTCCACCATCATGACCGAGTACCTGCTGGCGTCGGACACCCCGATCTCCTCGCGGCTGGCCACGGCGCTGCTCTATGGGATCAAGACCGACACCCAGTTGCTGGGGCGCGACACCACGCCGATGGACGTGTCGGCCTTCGCGAGCCTCTATCCCCTGGCGAACCAGGGCCTCCTGAGGCGGATCGACCGGCCCCAGTTCCCCCGGGGGGACCTGCCTGCGCTCAGCCTGGCCCTTCAAAACGCCCACATCCTCGACGACATCCTCTTTGCCCACATGGGCCCCCTGACCCGGGAGGACGTCATCCCCTACATCGCCGACTTCTGCCTCGAGATGGAGGGCGTGGAGTGGTCGGTGGTGTCGGGAGTGTTCGAGGGAAGGCTCATCGTCTCGGTGCGAAATTACGGTGCGGCGCGCAGCGCCGGCGAGGTCACCAAGGCGGCCTTCGAGGTTTACGGCAGCGCGGGCGGCCACAAGGCCATGGCCAAAGCCGTGGTCCCCCTGAAGCAGGTCCCCCTGGACTGCCTCGACCACGAAAGCTGGGTTCGGGACCGCTTCCTGGTGGCGCTCTACGAGAAGCCCGGCGGCAATGGCGCCGGGCGGGCCGTTGCGCCTTCCGACGCCGACTGATGCACGTAGGGGCGACGCATGCGTCGCCCCTGCAATCCCGCGGCGACCCGCCGTCCCGTACCTTCCTCCCCCCTGCAGTCGGAGACGGCTTCCGAGGAAACGCAAAGGAGCCCCCGCAGCCGCTGCCGCGGGGGCTCCCCGGTCCTCGGAGGAGGAACGCGCCTACTTCTTCACCTTGTCGGCGAGGCGCTTTCCCGCCTTGAACCGCACGGCCTTGCGGGCCTTGATCTTGATGGGCTTGCCGGTCTGGGGGTTGCGCCCCTGGCGGGCCTTCCGCTCCACCGTGCTGAAGGTGCCGAAGCCCACCAGCGAGACCTTCTCACCCTTCTTCAGCGCCTGCTCCATGGCCGAGATCGCCCCGGCGAGGGCCTTCTCGGCAGCAGCCTTGCTGACCCCGGCGCTCTCCGCCATCTTTCCCACCAGCTCCTTCTTCGTCATTCCCCTACCTCCTCTCGCTGTGGGCTCTCGGAGCCCGTGGTGAATCGGTCACAGCCTCGGCGCAGCCCCCGGCCGCTCACCGGTTCATACCCTCCGTCCCCTCCCTCCATGGACTTCCCCCCGCCGGAGAGGGCTCTGCCGGCACCCCGCGGAAGGCGGGAATTCGGGAGTTTCTTTGCCGAAGACACGTAACACAGCGTTTGCCGCGGCACAAGAGGCTTTCGTCCTCGCGATGCGCATTTTTCCGCTCCCGGCGGGCTAGAGCGGCCGGCGGACCCGGACGCCGGGAGCATGGCGGTGCGGTCCCGCGGCGGTCGGCGCCTCCGGATTCGAGGGTCCGAGCTCGGGGCAGGCCGCGATTTCCGGCGGAGAAAGACGGCACGGAGGCTTTCGCTGCCGTCCCGCAGTGGGGCTCCCGGACCCCGCTTGCAGCCCAGGAGGCGGATCCGGGTCGGCGTGGCGTATTGGATTGTCCGGCGACCGGGTGTATAAGGGGCCCTCCTGCGGCCCGGCCGCAATCCCTGCCCGCTCGGGGTTGGGAGCACCCCATCCTGGAGGTCCACCGTGAAGCGCCGCCTCGTCTCGTCCTTCCTGGCTGTCACCCTCGTCGCCGCCCTGGCCGGCTGCAAGACCGAAGCTCCCCGCTCCGCGGCTCCACAGGCCGCCGCGCCGGCCGCCTCGGCGCCCGCACCCGCCGCCTCGGCCCCTGCAGCGGAGGCCCCCGCCGGCATGCCCGCGGGCCCCCCCCGCCCC
>JBFLZB010000051.1 GCA_040756475.1 Thermodesulfobacteriota bacterium | reverse complement strand
CGGGCGGCCCGTCGGGCCGCCCGCTTTGCAATCCGGTACGAAAGACTCTCTACTTCCTGGCCCGCCCGGGGGGCGTCTTGGATCCGTCGGTGGTGGTGGAGGTGCCTAGCTGCACCTGCACCGAGGCGGTGCCGATGTTGCCGGAGGCGTCGCGCGCCCGGGCGGTGAGGGTATGGTCGCCCGCGGCGGCCTTGCGGGTGTTCCAGTTGCACGACAGCGGGCTCACGTTGCCGCCGCAGAGGACGGCGCCGTCGACCAGGACTTCCAGCAGACTCACTCCCACGTCGTCGGTGGCGGCGACCTGGATGGTGACCGTTCCGGAAACCGTGGCGCCGTTCTCGGGGCTCACGACCCGGGCGACCGGGGCTGTGGTGTCCACGGGGTCAGCCACGTTGTCCACGGTGAGCGTGACCGTCTTGGAGACGGCCTTGTTGCCGGCTGCGTCGTAGGCCTGGGCCACGAGGCTCGCCGAGCCGTCGGCGACCTGGGTCGAGTCCCAGGTGAACCCGAAGGGGGCCGACCCGTCCGTCGCGTACAGGGTTCCGTTGACCCAGAGCTCCACCCGGGCCACACCCACGTTGTCGCTTGCGGAAACGCTGACTGCGACCAGGCCCTGCACCATACCGCCCGTGGGGGACGCGATGGCCACGGTGGGTGCCTGGGTGTCCTGCACCTGGGCGTCGAGGGCCGCTGCCACCGCGGCCGCGGCATCGACGCGTCCGTGGCCGAAGATCGGGTCCCAGCCCGCGGCACCCAGGTCCACGGCGGTGTCGAGCAGAAGACTCTCCCACTGGGCCGGCCCCAGGGTGGGGTTGGCCGACATCAGCACGGCCACCACGCCGGCCACGCAGGGGCTGGAAAAGGAGGTGCCCTGCACGGTGACGTAGGTGCCGCCCCGCCCGGTGGTGAGCATGCTGGTGCCGGGCGCCGCCAGGTCCACATAGGCGCCGTAGCTCGAAAAGCTCGCCTTGGTGTCGGTAGAGGTGGTGGCGGAGACGGTGAGGAGGTCCGCGTTGGCTGCGATGGCTTCCTCGCCGCCGCTGTTGCCAGCGGCCACCACGGTCAATCCGCCCTTGCTCCGGAGGTACCGGGCCGCGCTCTGCACGGTGGAGCTCCCCGACACCCCGTTGTAGCTCACGTTGGCCACGTGGGCGCCGTGGTCGGCGGCCCAGGTGATGCCGCTCGCCACGGTGCTCCAGTAGGCGTAGGCGTTGGGGTCTGCGATGCGCACGGGCATGAGCCAGGCGCCCCAGGCCACCGAGGCGATGCCGATGCCGTTGTTGCCGGCCGCGGCAGCCACGCCCGCCACCCAAGTGCCGTGGCCGTGGACGTCGGAGGTGTTGCTGTTGTTGTCGTAGACGTTCCAACCGGGGACGAGGTTGGGCACGAGGTCGAGGTGGGTGCCGTCGATACCGGTGTCGAGGATGGCGATGACGACCCGGTCTCCGTTGGAGGAGTCCCACGCGCTGGGAGCGCCGATCTTGGGCAGGTACCACTGGCTGCCGTAGCTCGGGTCGTTGACGGTGGTGGCGTCCGGGGTGACGAGCATGTCCACCTCGGCGAAGGCCACATGGGGGTTCCTGGCGAGGGCGCGCACGACGGCTTCTTCGGCCTGGGGCGGCACCTGCACCAGGTGCACGCCGATGCCCCGGATCTTCCCCTGGGAGCGAGCGTTGTGTCCCTTGAGGACGTCGTCGAAAGCGCCCTCGGAGAGCCCCGGCCTGGGCTGCACGAGCACGCGACCCACGGCCCACTGGGGGCCCTTGCCGTTCGGGGGGGCGGCGGCAGCGCCCGCGGCGAGCCCCAGCACTGCCAGGGCGCCAAGGAGGCCGACTGCGAGTTTGCTCGGCGCTCGGCGGCCGCTGCCTGACGTGCCGGGAATGGGGGTTCTACGGAAGGGGAGATACCGTCGCATGGGAAACCTCCGTGGGACGGGGAGAATGGAGTGGCATTTTTCGCTTCCGGGCGGCACAGTATCCACGTTGCGTGCCACCCGGATAACTACCGCAAGAGGGCGCTCTTTCCGATCCGATCCCATAGGGGTGCCCGCACGGTTACGCGGACGGACCCCACGGGGAACGTTGCCGTAACCTACCGGAGGATGGGGTCGGGTTCGCATGGGTTTGCGTACCGATGGACTGGGATGGCTCAGGGTGCATTGGGCCATGGTCTGTCAGGGGATTCCCTTGGATCTCCCGCGCCGGGGATCGTGAGCAATAGAGCAGGGCAACTGCCCTGACCCGGTTGGCGGGTGAACCCCGCTTCGCGGGAACCACCCGCCCGGATCTGCGCCGACATCGGGTTCGGTATCGGTATCGGTATCGGATTCGGGTTCGATACCGATACCGATACCGATAGCGGTGGAAACTGGGTCGGGGCAACGCTGCGCCCCGTGCCCTCCTTATGGTCCGAGCGCCACGATAGGGTGGGTACGGCCAACCGTTTCGCGGTCGCGGGCGTGGTGGCAGTGGGGGGTGCCCACCCGGGTCCCCGAGGAGGTGAGCGACAACGGGCGGACGCGAGCTCCGGAGGATCTTCGACGTGTTTTCCTTAGGTCGGCGAGTGGGCCCAGACGGGAGTTGCGATCGATCGGGCGGGGTGTGGCGGTCGATGGGGGCGGCAACGTTCCTGCTGCTGGCGGCGGTTCCGGCCGCGGCGTCGGAATTCGCGCCGCTGCCGGTTCGAAACCTCTACCCTCCGCGTCTGCTGTTCTTGCAGCCGTCTCCGTCCCTGCCCGAGCAGCGGTCGGGGGGCCGAATGGACCTGGCGTACGCGACCGTGTGCGCCGTGCACGAGCGCGGGGATACGTCGCTCGTGACGGACATGGAGGTGGGGCGCGTGGCGGCGGTGGGCCGGTGGGGGGCACCGTGGGGAGGAGGATTTTCCCTCGAGGTGCCCTACCTCTGGTATGGCGGGGGGGCCTTCGACCCGGTTCTCGATGCCTACCACGATGCCTTCGGCTTTCCCGACGGAGACCGGGAGGACCGGCCGGAGAACGCCTTCGGCTACCGGGTGACGCGGGGGCGGCACGAGTATGCTCCCCGTTCCCCGGCGGGGGGCGGGCTGGGAGACATGGTCCTGGAGGCGGTGCATCCTTTGGGCGCGCCCGGGCCGCTGCGGTCTGCGGCTCGGCTGTCCCTGAAGCTTCCCACCGGTTCTGCGCGAAACGGCTTCGGGAGTGGGCATGCGGACGGGGGAGGGGGGGTGCTGGCGAGCTGGCAGGGCCCGCGGGCCGGCGTCGGGGCAAACGTAGACGTGCTGTATCTGGGGGGCTCGCCGGACGCGGCGCTCCGGTTGGAATCCCATTGGGCTCTCTCGGCGCTCGCGTTCGCGGGGGTGCAGCTGGGCCCCTTGGGAACGGCCGCGGCTCAGCTCCATTTCGCGACGTCCCCCTACGGCACGGGCCTCCCGGCGCTGGACCGCGACGTCCTCCTCCTGGCGCTGGGCGTGCGCCGGCAGGTGGGCGCCGACGCCTGGATTTCCCTCGGTTTCACGGAGGACCTGGTCGTGCAGGCGTCGCCGGATTTTTCACTGTTTGTCGGGGTGGAGTGGTAGGGGCATCGCGAAGGCCCGGAAGCGAGCCGGTTTTGGGCCCGAAGGGCCTGTGCCTTGTGCTACCCTGTCATTTCCCTTTGCGAGAGGAGGAACACAAGATGGAGAAGGCGGGCGCAGGAGGTGTACCGAGCACCGTTGCCGGAGACGAGGGCATCCAGGCTCTCGAGGCGATGACGAAGGAGGAGCTCATCCGGGTCGTGATCGACGATGCGAAGAACTGGCTGGCCCACGACGGGCTCTGGTTCCAGGCGGTGGAGAAGGTCCACGGCATCGAAGAGGCGATTCGGGCGGATCGGGACGCCTGGGAGGCGTTTACGGCGATCGAGGCCAAGCGCATCATGGAGCGCCTGGGGATGGCGCCCGGCGGCGGGATTCCGGCGCTGGTGGAGTGCTTGAAGCACCGGCTCTACGCCCGGCTGAACCGCCAGGAGTGCGTGGAGGTGTCGGCCACGCGCGCGGTCTTTCGCATGCTCGACTGTCGCGTCCAGTCCGCCCGGAAGCGAAAGGGCCTGCCGGACTTCCCCTGCAAGAGCGTCGGCCTGGTGGAGTACGCGGGGTTTGCCCGCACCGTGGACCCGCGCCTGCGCACCCGCTGCGTGGCGTGCCCGCCCGACCCCCACCCGGAGGAGTACTGGTGTGCCTGGGAGTTCGTGCTCGAGGAGCCGTGAGGCCGTGCCCCGGCGGCCCAAGGCGCTCCCCGGCCTGATGGCTGGAGTCTTTGCTCGCCGGCGAGCGTGTCGGCGGAGGTTCGACATGACGCGCGTGGCTGCGCTGTTGTTCTTCCTTGCCCTGCCCACCTTCGCAGCAGCTCAAGCGGGCGGAGTTCCCGTATTCCGCCAGGTCGCCGGCGAAATTCGCCGGGTCGTCGCCGCCCCGGGCGACACCCTCATCGGTCTGGGAGCCCGCCACGGGGTGCGCTGGCAGACCCTGGCTGCGCAAAACGGCATCGCCGATCCGAACCGGCTTCGCGTGGGGCAAGAGCTCAAGCTGGACACCCGGCGGATCGTGCCGGCCGCCGTGGCCGATGGGCTCGTCGTCAACGTGCCCGAAGCCATGCTCTACGTCTTCGAAGGGGCCAGTCTCGCCGCCCGATATCCCGTGGGCCTGGGGCGCCCGAAGTGGCCCACGCCGGTGGGGTCCTTCACGGTGCTCTTTCGAGAGTCGGACCCCACCTGGCACGTGCCCCGTTCGATTCAGGAGGAGATGGCTCGGGAGGGCAGGGTGGTGGTGTCCAAGGTCCCTCCGGGACCGGACAACCCCCTGGGGAAGTATTGGATCCAGCTCTCGCTATGGGGCTACGGAATCCACGGCACGCCGTTTCCGAGTTCCATCGGGCAGTTCCTGAGCCACGGGTGCGTGCGGGTGGGGGATCCGGGCATCGAGGAGCTGTTTCGCCGGGTCCGCCGCGGCTCCCGGGCAGAGTTCCTCTACACGCCGGTCAAGCTGGCCGTTCTGCCCAACGGCGAGGTCTGGGCCGAGGCGCATCCCGACGTCTATGCGCGCGGCTTCCCCCGTGAAGAGGACGTGTGGCACGCCCTGCAGCGGGAGGGTGCGGCGGACCGGGTGGACCGGGAGGCGCTCGACGAGATCCTGCGCGTCCGGGACGGCCTTGCCCGGCAGGTGGGTTCCGCCGCTCGGGATCTGCGGGGTCTCCCGGAAGCCGCCGCGGGGGAGGGTCAAACGGCGGCAAGGCGAGCGCTCTGGCGCTGTCTGGACTGCCCGCCGGGACCGGGCCGCCGGATCACCTTGCAGATCGAGGCCCGGGAGCCCCTGGACCTGCCCAACCCCTTCCCCATCGAGATCCGAGACGACGCGGGGCGGGTGGTCTTTCGCCCCCAGATGGTGGCCCAGGCGCTGGTAAGCCTGGCACCGGGCGACCTGCGCAATTTCGTCTGGGAGGTGCGCGACACCGAGGGGCAACCCCTGCCCCCGGGGTCCTACTCGGCCGTGATCCGGTTCTTTGCGGAAGGGGAGGGGGGGAGCCCCCAGGCCTACAGCCTCTCCCTGCCCCTGTGGCTGGGGAACTGACGAGACTCAGCGCCGGGCAAGGGAACAATTGCTCAGGTACAGGGTGCTCCACTCTCCCCAGTCCTGGGCGTCCGCGAGGCTCCCCGAGAACAGCACGGGGGAGCCTTCCGGGTACTCCCGCATCTCTTCCGGAGAGAGCAGTCGCGGCAGTCCGCACACGACCTTGCGGCCGGAGCCCACGTGGAGGAGCGCCACCGCGGGATTCGTGTGGGGTACCGACGTATCGTAGTACGAACGCGGCAGGACCGCCTCGACGTTTCCCGTTCCCTCCACCCGCCTTCCCGCGTGCAACCGAAGGTATTCCGCCCGGGCTCCGGCATCGGGCCGCTGTCCCAGGTTCACGAACACCTGGGAAGCCGGGAGATCCTGGGCTGGGGCGAGGACAGGCAGGCTCGCCCAGAAGAATCCCGCCAGGGCCGCTTGGGCCGCCACGCGGATGCGCGTTCGCCGTCTCATCTCTTGGGTTCCCGAGGCAGAAGGGGTCAGCGCCGCACGGTGAGGGCGAGCCCCACCAGGCGCCCGTCCTCGCGGGAGTAGCGCAGCACGGCCCGCTCGCCCACCGCCACGTCGGAGAGGGGGATGGTGCTGCCGTTTCGGGCGGGCTCCACTCCTGCGGCCAGGGTCACACCCACCGTGAGCTCGCCCTTGGGTGTGGGCGCCGCGACGACCACGGCCCGGTGTGCCACGTCCACGGAGGCCACCGTGCCTTCCACGACGCGGACCTGCCCCGGGGCGATGGTCTCAGCAAAGGCGCCCGGAACGGTGAGAAAAAGCGCTGCGAGGGTGAGGGCGATCGCCTGCAAGGTGCATCGAGGGGTCATCATGGTCCTCCTTTCCGACGCAGTGTCGATGAGGAGGGCAGGGTAGCTGCCGGAGACGAGGTGTCAAGAAACCCCACCGGCAGGCATCCCCCCGCGCTCCTACCCTGGAGGATCGCCGCCGCCGCTTTCGCGATCTCTTCTCGGTCGAAGTCGAAATCGAGATCGGAGGCGGCGTCGATTCCGATCGCGCCGATCACCTCGAACAAGGCGTCGACGGTATGGCGTGAGCAGGCGAAGACCTTGGCGGAGGGGGCGCCCGCCGCCGCGACGAACGCGCCGGGACGCGGCGGGGCAGGGCGCGTCCCAGCACGTGGAGGCGGGTCCACCGGCATTGGAAGCGGTCGATGACCGCCTTGAGCTGGGCCGGGACCCCCAGCCGGATCAATCGCCCCACAGCCACACCCCTCGGTTGGTCAAGGCATAGTACTGGTCGTCCAGGAGCTTGCGGTGGAGTTCCTCTTCCTCGGCGAGCTTCTGGAACATCTCCTGTCCCTTCGCGTCGGGGGCTCCCACCGCCAGGGCCCGGTACTCCGAGATCGCCTTCTCCTCGGCGGCAATCGCGATGCGCAGGGCGTCCAACGCATTAGCGTGGGGCCCGGCCGCCTTTCGCCCCGTGGCCTCGGCGGCGGGCACCTTGGAGATCTTCTTTCCCGGATAGGAGATCCAGCTTCCCTGGGCCTCCAGCGAGCTCTTGAGCGTGCGGAGGTGTTCTTCGTGATGCTTCTCGAAGTCGGCCAGCTCGTGGAACATCCGCGCCCCGGCGGGGTCGTCGGTCTGGCTCGCGGCGTTGGCATAGAAGACGTTGGCCTCGTGCTCCGCCTGGATGGCACGGTCCAGCGCGCTCAGGATCTGGGTCTTCTCCATGGCGTTCCTCCCTCTGGCGTGTCGCCGGCAAGCGCCGCCTTGCCCCGTTGCGGAACAGCGGCGAAAGATCCATCGGTCGAGGCTTCCGCGGAGCCGTCGGAGCCCGACTCCTCGTCCTCCACGGGAATCCGGTAGTCCTCCCGAAGCCAGCGTCCCAGGTCGACGGCCTTGCAGCGTTCGCTGCAGAAGGGACGATGAGGGGCCGTTTCCCACACGACGGTGGTGCGGCAGGTGGGGCAGCGCACGTTCATGGACGGATAGTACCCAAGAAGAGCCGGAAGGCGGAAGCCGGAAGACTGCGGCGCACCGATTCGCCGCGGGCCATCATTGATAAATAACATGTGTTGTGTATTTCTAGGTACGCGATATCACGCAAGAAAGCGACGTCAAGCCAACGTGCTTGCGGGTTCCTCGCCGAGGTTCCGTCGGGATGGGGGCCGGCGGCGCGCTGTCCCGCAACGTCTGATAAGATATATTATGTCAACTTGTGAATACCGCTGCAGGGCCGGCCCCCCCCTGCACGATCTGGAAGAGAACTGCCTTACCGGCCTCCCCCCGGCTCCAGCGCCCGCGCCAGGCCCAGGGCGAGCCGCGCCATCGACGCGTAGTCCAGGGTTTCGGGCACATCCCCCGGTCCGTGGTAGTGGGGGTTTCGAAAGAAGGACGTGTCCGTGATCATCAGCGCCGGGAACCCCAGGTCCCAGAAGGCGGCGTGGTCGCTCAGGCGGATGGCCGGCAGGAGCCGTCCCCTGCCGGGTACCGCGAGGGTTTCCACCGGAAGGCCCGTCCCTACGATCCCGGCCGCCAACGGGCCCAGGAGGTGCCGGCTGCGGCGGTTGGCCACGAGGCCGACGAAGTTGGCCCGACTGGGGTAGCCGAGCAGCCCTACGGGAAAGGGATATGCTTGGGTGCCCGGCTCCTGGCGGTAGTAGCCCACCATCTCCAGGACCAGCGCGCCCCGCAGGACAACCCGGCTGCGCCGCAAGGACTGGGCCAGCACCCAGGCGCCCTGCCGTTCGGTGCCGAAAAACGGAGGCTCCTCCAGGGTGAGCGCCGCGAAGACGACGGGGCCCGAGGCCGCCCGCGGTGCAGTGAGCAGCCGCGAAACCTCCAGGAGAACGGCAACACCGCTCCCGTTGTCGTCGGCTCCCGGCGTTCCTTCCACGGCGTCGTAGTGGGCCGCCAGGAGCATCGGCTCGCCCTGCCAGGAGGACTTTCCGCCGAAGGCCAGGAGGTTGGCGTACTCGGGGCCGAAACCCGGAATGGGCTGACGCTCCACCCGATACCCCTGGGCTTCCCAGAAGGCCTCGATGCGGGAGGCAGCCGCGGCCAGGACCGCCGGCTGTCGCCAGGAACGCCCCCCGGGCACGGCCAGGGCTTCCACGTGTTCCCTGAGGCGAAGGGCCAGGTCCTCCAGCACCGGGTCCTCTCGATGCATACGGGCAGTGTCCGAGTTCTTCGCCGAAGGGGCGAGGGTTCGGTGGGTCGAGAGAAGCATAAACGCCATAGCGGCCACGAAGAGAAATCTCGCCACCAGGGCGCGTGCGGAGCCCCCTCCCCATCGCCCCGTCACCTGGGGTCTTCCCCTCCGGACGGCTTCGGTCCGGGCGGCAAGGCGCACGCGGCGCCCTCCCCTTCTACCGTACACGCGGAACGGAGGCGGGAGTCCTTCAGTTCGTGGCTCTCCTCGATCTGTATCGTGGCGTGGGTGATCCCGAAGTCTTCCCGAAGGCGCGCCACGGTGCGCGCCAGAAGCTCCTTCTGTCGCGGATACCCGTCGGGGACCACCAGATGGGCAGAGAGGGCTTCCTGGCCCGGCGCAATGGACCACAGGTGCACATCATAGAGACAGCACACGCCTTCCTGCTCCAGAATCGCCCGCTGCACCTGCCGAAAGTCCAGGTGGGCGGGAACCCCGAGGAGGAGCGCGTGGACCGCCTCGCGCACCAGCCCCCAAGAGCTGTACAGGATGAGCGCGCAGATCCCCACGCTGGCAAGGGGATCCGCCGGGGTCCACCCGGTGGCGGCCACCACGATCCCCGCCGTGAGCGCCCCCACCGAGCCCAGGGCGTCGGCAACCACGTGGAGGAAGGCTCCGCGCACGTTGAGGTTTTCGTCTTTGTGTGCGTGGAGGAGCTTCATCGAGACCAGGTTCACGGCAAGGCCAGCCGCGGCCACGGCCATCATCCCCACGGCCCGGATCTCCTGGGGCTCGCGAAAGCGCCCGTAAGCTTCCCGGAGCACCACTCCGACGATGGCCCAGAGAGCGAGCCCGTTGAAGAGGGCTGCCAGGATCTCCACCCGCCGGTATCCGAACGTCTTGGTGGCCGAAGGCGGCGTCTCGCCCACCTTGAGCGCCAGCAGGCTCAACCCGATGGCCGCTGCGTCCGTGAGCATGTGTCCGGCGTCGCTGAGCAGGGCCAGGGAGTTGATGAGCCATCCTCCCACGGCCTCGGCGACCATGAAGGAGACGGTCAGGGCGAAGGCGAGCCACAGGCTGCGCCGCGATCCCCTTCCGGGGGCCGCGACGTGTCCGTGGCGGCAGTGATCTGCGTGCGCGTGCGCCATGAACGCCCTTCTCCCCGATGACGTCCTTAATACCACTGGGACCGGGCGTCGGCGACCGCGCGTGTGGCCCAGGATCCCCCGGCCGGGCGGAGAGCGTGGACCCGCGGGGCGCGCCTTCCTCACCCCTCTCGGCGAAATCGAGCCAGGAAGAACGCATCTCCGTCGTACTGGGGCAGGGTGGCGGGTAGGCGAAATGCCCCCTCCCCTGCTCCGGGCACGTCCAGCAGTGGGGCGTGCCCTTTCCGATCTCCGGGCGGCGCGGGCCGAAACTCCGGCCGGCGCTCCAGGAACCCTCGGACCTGCGCACCGTTTTCCGGTTCCAGCAGACTGCACGTGGCATACACCAGCGTGCCCCCGGGGCGCAGGAACGCGGCGGCCTGGTCCAGGATCTCGGCCTGGAGGGCGCCCAGGCGGCGCACGTCTTCCTCGGACCAGCGCCACGCCACGTCTGGGTTGCGCCGCAGGGTTCCGGACGAGGAGCAGGGGGCGTCCACCAGTACCAGGTCGTAGGGCCCCGCCCTCCCCACTTCGCCCGCGTCGGCCACCACCCGAACGTTGCCCAGCCCGGCCCGGCGGGCCCGGCGGCGGGCGTCGGAAAGCCGGCGGGCGTCGGCGTCGTAGGCCACCACGCTGCCGCGCCCCTCCATGGCGGCCCCCAGGGCCAGGGCCTTGCCGCCGCCCCCGGCGCAGAAGTCGAGCACCTTCTCCCCCGGCTTCGGATCGCACAGGCAGGCCACGAGCTGGCTTCCCTCGTCCTGGACCTCGACGTGGCCTTCCCGGTAGGTGGGCGACGCGAGCACGTTGTGGCGCTCGGCCACCACGAGGCCCCAGGGACTGCGGCGGGTGGGGCGGCAGGCGATCCCCTCCGCGCGCAGCCGGCGCAGGGCGGCGTCCCGGGCGACGGCGGTGGCCGGTTGCACCCTCAGGATGAGGCGCTGGGGTTTCTTGAGCCGCGCGCACTCCTTCACCACCTCCCCCACGCGGTCCCAGGGGCCCTGTTCTACCCACCAGAGTGGAATTCCGAGGAGGCCCTCGAGGGCATCCTGAACCGACGAGGGCAGCCCGCCCACGGGAGTCTTCCAGGCCGCCGTGAGTGTCGAGACCCACGTCTCGCGCAGCGCGGTTACTCCTTCGAGGAGGCGGACCCAGCGCAGTGGGCCTTCGGGCAGGTGGGGCACCTTCCCCGGGTCGCCCCGGTACCCGTCGAGCAGGGCGAGGAGCAAGTGTTCCCCGTCCCCCGGGAGCGCGGCCGGCAGTGCCCGGCGGTACAGCTCGCGATTCCGGGCCAGGGCGTAGAGGGCGGTGCCGAGCAGAAGCCGGTCGCTGCGGCCCATCTTGCGGTTCTGGGTCTGGTGGTGCCGCAGCGCCCGGTCCAGCGGTGGCCCGCCGGAGAAGACGAGCTCTTCCAGGGAGCCCGCCGTCCGCAGGATGCGCACGGCGTGGCGAAGGGTCAGCTCCTCCTCCGGGCCGCCCCACCAGGCCCAGGCGGGCCGTGCCTCGTCTCGTGTCACGCGATCTTCCTTTCTACTGCGATATTAGACGCTTTTGGCATGCTAGCTAAGGTAAAGAATGAGGCAAGCATCGGGTCCACTCTCCCCCGATGTACACGCCCAGCGGGTTGCGCAGAGCGGTAGGATCTTGGACGGGGTCGCTCGCGACCCACACGAATCCCGCCTTCTTCCCGACCTCCAACCCTCCCAGACGCCGTCCGAGAGCCTTTTCACACAGGATCCGCGAAGACCATGTGGATGCGGCGAGGGCCCGGGTCCTGGAAAGCCCGGCCTCGGCCAGACGCTCCACTTCGCCCAGGAGACCCTCGCCGTGGGGTACGCCGGGCGTACCGGCATCGCTGCCCGCCAGGAGGCGAATCCCCCGGCTCGCTCCTTGGGCCACTTCCTGCCGGTGGCGGCTGTATGTGATCTGCTGCACGTCCCGCTGCCGCCCGGTGAGGTCCGTGCGCTCCGCGAGAGCGGCCCAGGCCGCCAGGGTCGGGGTCCACGCGATCCGTTCTTCGGCCAGGAACTCGATGTCGGCCTTCTCCAGCCAGAATCCGTGCTCCAGTGTATCCGGGCGGCACCCCAGGATGCCTCCGAGCGGGCCGTTGGCATGCACCATGACGCCGAGGCCGGCGTTTTTCGACTCCCGGGTGATCGCCGAAAGCTCCTCCCGGGAAAACTGGACCGGTCCGACCGCTCCGGGCTCCTCCAAGCTGTTTGCCCCGGTGGCGAGAATCTTAACATAGGCCGCACCCGCTTGCCGGTTTTCCTCGACGCGGCGGAGCGCTTCCCCGAGATCCTCCGCGCCCCTGGCCAGAAATCCCCCATACCCACCGGCCTTGCACAGGGGCTCTCCGGCGGCCGCGACGCCCGCGTAGCGCTCGGGGTGCCGGTTCGCGATCCGAGCCGCCTCCAGGGCGAGTGCCCTCGGCCCTCCCGCGTCCCGCACGACGGCAATGCCCCGCGCGCGACACTCCTGCAAGGTCTCCAGGATCCCCGCCAGAGCGGCTTCCCGGTTCAAGCCGGCCACCGTGCGGCGAACCTCCGGGTCCGGGTTCCCGGTGAGGTGGAGATGCACGTGGGCGTCGGCCAGGGGTTCCACCGCCCAGCCTCCCGTGAGAACGAGGCAGGGCTCGGGCCTGCCCGGGGGCGCATTGGGGCCCGCGTGTACCACTTTCCCTTCCGAAATCAGGACCCACGCGGGGGCCATCGCCGCGGCCTCCGGGCCGCGGCGCAGTCCCTCCAGCGCCACGAGGAGATTTGGCGGGGAGCCGCCGTTGCGCGCGGTCCCCTCCTCCGAAACTCCTGTCACCCACATGGTTCGTAGAAATCGAAGACGGTGCGTCCGTGTCCCCGCGACCGGGTCAGCCGTAGCCCCCCGGGCGGCTCGGCGAGGGGCTCCCGGGCCTCACGCTGCACGACGACGGTGCTCCCCGGCGCAAGGACGGGGTGTTCCCCGAGGGCGGCCAGCGCCCTGCCCTGCAGGCCGAGCCCATAGGGCGGCGCCACCACGACCACGTCGAAGCGCGCTCCGGAGGCGCCGAGGCGCGCCACCCACTCCAGCGCGTCCCCGGGCAGGACCCGGACCTTTTCCTCCAGACCGAGGGCCTGAACGTTGGCCGCCACCAGGGCGGCAGCCACGGGATCGAGCTCGCACACCGCTGCCGAGGCCGCGCCGTTGGAGAGCAGCTCGAAGGAAATGGCGCCGGAACCGCCAAAGAGGTCCAAAACCCGCGCGCCAGGGAGCTTCGGCCGCAAGAGATCCGCCAGGGTCTTGCGCAAGCGGGTGAGCAGGGGCCTGGTCCCCTCTCCAGCCGGCGTCTCTACCCTACGCCCCCTCAGCCACCCCGAGGTGATCCGGACCCCCGGGCGGTCGCCGGTGCGGGTTGTCACGCTCCACGCCCCCCACGACACCCGTTGCTTGCTCCGAAACAAGCCACAGTCCTTGCGTCCCCATTCCCGCTTGCTACAGTGGCGCCCATCTCGAAACCAACTCCAAGGAGGCCTGCCATGTGGTGCACCCCCCGCCGGATCGCGGCCGCCGCCGCGGCCATCGCGCTCGCCCTGCCCTGCTCGTCCCCGCTGGCCTCGGGCCGAGAGGGCGCCTTCCCCGAGGTGCCCCGGCTCTTCGGCACCTTCAACCCCCAGCCGGGGGTCTGGTCCGAGTACGCGGTGGTCGAGAAGGACTCGGGCAAGAGATCCAAGATGCGCATGGCCATCGTGGGCACGGAGGTGGACTCCTTCTGGTACGAGGTCTTCATGGAGGACGGGGAGCACCGCAATGTCATCAAGATGCTGGTGAAGGGAAACCCCAACGATCCGGACAACATTCAGAGACTCATCATGAAGAGCGGCGAGAACCCCGCCATGGAGATGCCCAAGGACTTCGTGGCCATGGGGCGGCGGGTGGCCGCGCAGATGTTCGAGACCCGCAGCGGAGTGCCTGCCCAGGGAGGCGAGGGGCTGCGGCTGGAGGCGGGAGAAAAGCGCCCGGTCACGGTGCCCGCCGGCACGTTCCAGGCCACCCTCCAGCGCATCCTGGACGGCGAAGGAAAGGTCTTGGCCACCTACGACTTCGACCCGTCGGTGCTGCCCTTCGGAGTCGTGACCTCCACTACCGAGCGCTCGACCATGGAACTCTTGGCCTACGGCCGGGACGCCCAGACCCGCATCACCGAGACCCCGGTGCCCCTGACCGGCCCGCCGGGCATGCCCGAGGGCATGCCCCGGGGGATGCCCCCCGGGATGAAGCGCCCCGGCCAGTAGTCGACGGCGCGGCCCCCGCGGCACGAAACCAGCGGGGGCCGCGGAGGCCGCCGGGTCACACCAGCTCGAGGCCGCTAAAGAAGAAGGGGATCTCCACCGCAGCCGTCTCGGGGGCGTCGGAGCCGTGGACCGAGTTCTTCTCGATGTCCACGGCGTAGAGCTTGCGGATGGTGCCCTCGGCTGCCTGGGCCGGGTTCGTGGCGCCCATCACTTCCCGCCACTTGGCGATCGCCCCTTCCCTCTCCAGGCACAACACCACCACCGGTCCGCTCGACATGAACTGGGTCAGGCTCTCGAAAAAGGGCCGCGCCCGGTGTACCGCGTAGAAGCACTCGGCCTGCCCCTTGCTCAGGCGAAGCTTCTTCATCGCGCGGACGGCGAATCCCTCCTCTTCGATCCGGGCGATGATCTTGCCCGCCACGTTGCGGGCCGTGGCGTCGGGTTTCACGATTGCCAGCGTCTGTTCCAGGGCCATGGGGTCGGTCTCCTCGAAGGTTCAGTGGGTCCGTGTGGTAGCGATCTTCGGTGGCGCACCTGGCCTCCTCCCGCGCCGCCGTTCGCCGCGGGCTCGGGGCTAGCCTTCCCGGCGCGCCAGGATGGCGGGTCCGTTGAAGCGGGCGGAAGTCCCGAGGGCATCTTCGATGCGAAGCAGTTGATTGTACTTGGCCACCCGGTCCGTCCGGCACGGGGCTCCGGCCTTGATCTGGCCGGCGTTGGCCGCCACGGCGATGTCCGCGATGGTGGTGTCCTCCGTCTCCCCCGAGCGGTGGGAGATGACCGCCGTATAGCCTGCCTTGTGGGCCATCTCGATGGCCTGGAGGGTCTCGGTCAGGGTTCCGATCTGATTGACCTTGACGAGCACCGAGTTGGCGACGCCCAAGGCGATGCCGGAGCGCAGACGCTCGGTGTTGGTGACGAAGATGTCGTCCCCCACGATCTGCACCCGGTCCCGGAGGGCATCGGTCATGGCCTTCCACCCGTCCCAGTCGTTCTCGTCGAGGCCGTCCTCGATGGAGAAGATGGGATAGGTCTGCGCCAGCCGCTTCCAGTACTCCACCATCTCGGAGACGCTCTTCCGGGGCTGGGGCTCCGCCGCCAGGTAATAGTGGTCGCCCCTGTAGAAGGCGCTCGCTGCCGCGTCCAACGCGATCAGGACGTCGCCGCCGGGGGTGTAGCCGGCCCGCTCGATGGAAGCCAGGATGAGGTCCAGGGCCTCTTCGTTGGATCCCAGGTCCGGGGCGAACCCCCCTTCGTCCCCGATGGACGTTCGGTAGCCCTTCTCTTTGAGGATCTTCTTGAGCGCGTGATAGACCTCGGTCCCGGTTCGCAGCGCCTCCCGAAACGTGGGCGCGCCCACGGGGGCGACCATGAACTCCTGGATGTCGACGTTGTTGTCGGCGTGGGCCCCCCCGTTGAGGATGTTCAGGAGGGGGACGGGGAGCAGGGAGGCCGATGTGCCTCCGATGTAGCGAAACAAGGGCATCTCGCAGGCCAGGGCCGCCGCCTTGGCGCAGGCCAGGCTCACGCTCAGGGTGGCGTTGGCGCCCAGCTTCTCCTTGTTGGGGGTACCGTCGAGCTCGCACAGACTGCCGTCGAGCTGCACCTGCTCGCGCACGTCGAACCCCAGGAGCTCCGGCGCGATCACGGAGTTGACGTTCTCCACCGCCTTGAGCACGCCCTTGCCCAGGTAGCGCCTCTCGTCTGCGTCCCGCAGCTCCACCGCCTCGTGCTCTCCCGTCGATGCCCCCGAGGGCACCGCCGCCCGCCCGCTGATGCCGCTGGAGAGGTGGACCTCGGCTTCTACCGTAGGGTTTCCCCGGGAGTCGAGGATCTCGCGCGCAACGATGTCTGTGATGGTGTACATGCTGGCTCCTCCGCTGCCGGCAGCGGCCGGCGCAGGAACGGGGGCTCTCACCCGGTTTGGCGGGGTCCTCTTCTTACCCGACCGGTCCGCGCAAGTCAAGGAAAAGCCCGACAATCCGCGCTTTGCCGTAGGCAAGCCCTGTGCTATCGTGGCGACGCTCCCTTCCTCGCTTGAAGACCATTGGGGATGCATCGCCCATGCACACCTTCGAGGTCCGCACCCCCCAACGGGAGTGTCTTACCGATATCACCGGCCAGATCGAGCGGGCTTTGGGCAAGGCCGCCGCCCAGGGCGGACTTTGTACGGTGTTCGTGCCCCACACCACGGCGGCGGTCACGGTCAACGAGAACGCCGATCCCGACGTGGGCCGAGACCTTCTGGCGTTTTTCTCCGAGTTGGTGCCGCGCAGCTGGCCCTACCGCCACAGGGAGGGCAACTCCGACGCCCACATCAAGGCGAGCCTCTTGGGAGCGAGCGTCCAGATTCCCATCCGCGACGGGCGCCTCGTCCTCGGTACGTGGCAGGGGGTCTTCTTTGCGGAGTTCGACGGCCCCCGGACCCGAAGCGTCCACGTGGTCGTCCAGTCCGTCTAGGGAACCGACGCCCCTCAAGCCCGAGGAGGTTTGCGTGGAGCTGCGCCTTGCCACCTTCAACCTGGAGAACCTGGGCACCCGCCCGGGCGAGGAGCGGCGGGATGATTGGCTCATCCGCCACCGGGAGGCGCTGCGGGGGGTTCTGCGGCGGCTCGACGCCGATGCCATCGCGTTCCAGGAGCTCCTCGACCCCGCCCTCCTGGAGCCCCTTCTCGAAGGGCTGGGCTACCCCCACCGGGTGGTCTCGGCCCGCGCGGAGAGCCCCCTGCTCACGGGGGTCTTTTCCCGTTACCCCCTCCGGGACCCGCGGCCCGTCGCCGGGGGAGCCCGCGTGGCCCTGGTGGACGACAAGACCGGGATGGCGGTCCGCGTCGAGGGGCCTTTCAGCCGCCCCGTCCTGCACGTGTTGTGGGATGCCCCAGGCCTGGCCGTGGCCCTCCTGGTCGTCCACTGGAAGTCCAAGATCCCTTCGTTTACCCCGTCTCGAAGGAAGGAAGGCGAGCCCTGGGCGTCCCTGGGCGACGTGGGGGAGGCGCGCCTTCTCACCGAGATCAAGCGCTTGGCCCAGGCCGTGGAGCTGCGTCGGGCCGTGGACCGGGTCCTCGCCGACGATCCCCGGGCCCGGGTGGCCGTGCTGGGCGACTTCAACGACTTTCTCGAGTCGGAAGCGCTGCGTATCGTGCGCGGCGACGCCCGGGCGTGCCGCAGCCCCGGTCTGTGGGAACGGGAACTGCTGCCCTGTGAGCTCTCCATCCCCCCGGGGCTGCGGTTTTCCCAGATCTACCGGGGCCACCCGGAAATGCTCGACCACATCCTGATCTCCCGATCCCTGCTCCCCCACTTTTCCGGCGCCCGGGTGCTGAACGAGTTCCTCCGGGACGCCGAAGAAGGTCCGGAGCCGGGGCTCTCCGCCGACCCCGGCTCGGACCACGCGCCCCTGGTAGCCACGTTTCGGGTATAACCCCATCCCCGCTTGCCGAGCTGCCGCCGGGAGTTGTAGAGTCCCCGCGCCCCCTTCCCTTCTCCAGGATCCCCCCGGTTGGAGACGCCACCTCGCCCCTCCCACTTGACAGCTGCGGCGCTCGCTTACGCAGGCACGTGCGTCCTGGCACTGGCGGTGCTGCCGTATCTGGAAGCGCCTCTGGAGACGTTCCAGGTCTCCCACCACGGCGGAGTGCTGCGGGGCCGCGATCCCGTTCAGGGGGTGCTGTGGGGCCTGGGGCTGGGGGGCGGCCTGGCGGCGGCGAGCCAGGCAGTCACCCGCTGGACCCGGTGGGGCCGGCGCCTCACGCGCCTCCTGTCCCGCCTGGTGGGCGGGCTCCACCCCGCCGACGCCGTCCTGCTCGCAGCCCTGAGCGCCACAGCCGAAGAGATCGTGTTTCGCGGCCTCCTGCTCCCCTACGCCGGGCTTACCGTCTCTTCGCTCGCCTTCGGAGCGGCCCATCTGGTTCCCCGACAGGGCCTGTGGCCGTGGTCCCTGTGGGCCGTGGCCGCGGGTTTCGCCCTGGGCTGGGTCGCCTTGGCCACCGGAGGTCTTCTCGCCCCCATCGCGGCCCATTTCGCCGTAAACGCCGTGGGACTGCTCCTCCTGTCGGAGCGTTCGGGGTGATCGTTTCGGCGAGCCGCCGAACCGACGTGCCCGCCTTGCACGCCCCCTGGCTCCTGGAGCGGCTTGACGCGGGCCACGTCCAGGTGCGAAACTCCTACGCCCCTTCCCGGGTGCGCCGGGTGGATCTCGTGCCCGCCCCCGCCGGGACCCTGACCGCCCTGGTGCTCTGGACCCGAAACCCCGGCCCTCTCCTCCCGGCGGTGCCCGCGTGGGAAGCGCGAGGGTTGCGAACCCTCTGGCTCGTGACGGTGACCGGGTACCCCCGGCCCCTCGAGCCCGGCGCACCGGACCCGACCGCCGCGGTGGACGCCGTACAGCGCCTGGCCGCCCTCGTGGGGCGGGAACGGGTCACCTGGCGGTACGATCCGATCTTCCTGTGCCCTGCCCTCGGGATGGATCGGGAATGGCACGCGCGCAACTTTCGCCGCCTGGCCGCCTCCCTTGGAGATGTGGCGAGTCGGTGCGTCGTGAGCCTCTACGACGACTATCCCAAGGCCCGCCGCCGTCTCTCGGCCGCTGGTCTGGAGCCCGACCGGCAGGCCGCACCTGGGCCGCTCCTCTCAGACCTCTCCGCGGAAGCCGGGCGCCGGGGGCTCGCCTTCCAATCGTGCTGCGAAGCCGAGCTTCCGGCGGAGATCTCCCCCGGAGCGTGCATCGACGGCGCTGTTCTGGACCGACTCTGGGGCCTGGGGGTCGGGACAGGCCGAGACCGCGGCCAGCGCCCCGGCTGCCGATGCGTCCCCTCGGTGGACATCGGCGCCTACGACACCTGCACCCACGGGTGCCTCTACTGCTACGCTACGGGCAGCCGTCAGCTCTCAGCGATCAGCGTTCTACCTGGAGCCGGCTCCGCCGGGACGGTAGGCTGACGTTTCGCGACGTCACACGCCGCGGGGGCGATTGGCCGTTTGGCTTGTGCAAGTCACGCTTCCCATCACCCGTTACCTGTCACCCGTAACCCATAACCCTTCACGTCTCACGCTTCCCGTCACCCGTAACCCGTCACCCGAAAGGACCCCATGGACACCCTCGTCCAGCCCCGCGACGTCATCCTCGTCCATGTGCAGGAGAAGCCGGCGTTCTTCGCCCGGGTCGAAGAGATCCTCCCCGACGTGAAGAAGGGATGGCGGCAAATGCGCTTTCAGGTGCTGAGCGTCCCCCTCCAGGAGCTCGTCTGGACCCTGGAGCCCTCCCAGATCGACGGGGAGCCCTTCACCATGGGGGGCACCCCGATCCGCATCCAGCGCCTCCCGGAGCCGGTGCCGGCGGCGCCGGCCGAGAGCTCTCCCGATCCCGAAAAACCGGGCCAGGTCATTTCCTTCCCGCGGCGGCCGGGCACGTGAATCGTCCGTAGGCAGACGGGAGAGCGTCCGGGCCGTTCCCTCCCCTCCCTTGTCAGTCTCCGGTTTCGCACTAGGCTTTCCGCCTCCAGGAGGCGAAGGCATGAGCATTCCCACGCGGACTCTGGGCAAGACGGGGGCGGAAGTGACGATCTTTGGGCTTGGCGGGGAGGGGGTGCTCCGCACCTGGGGGCGGGAGCGGGAGGCGGAGGCGATGATCCGCCGGGCCCTGGATCTCGGGGTGACCTACTTCGAGTCGGCCCGGGCCTACGCCGGGAGCGAGGAGTACCTGGGCCGCGCCCTGGGGCGGGATCGGGATCGGGTCTTCCTGGCCACCAAATCGCACCATCGCCGGGCGCGGGGCGCCCAGGCCCACCTGGACGAGAGCCTGGCCCTGCTGCGCACGACCTGGATCGACCTGTGGTACGTGCACGACGTGCGCACCCGCGCAGATCTGGAAACCCTTGCCGGTCCCGGGGGGGCACTCGAAACCGTGGCAAGAGCCCGAAAGGCCGGGCAGGTGCGGTTCGCGGGGGTATCGGGCCACGAGAGCCCCGCGGTGCTCCGGGAGGCCCTGGATCTGTTCGACTTCGACTGCGTGCTGCTCCCCATGAACCCGGGGGAGTCCGGCCCCGGTTCCTTCGCCGAGACGGTGCTCCCGGTGGCCCGGGGAAAGAACCTGGGGGTCGTGGCGATGAAGACCCTGTGCCGGGGCCTGGCGCTGCGCATTCCCGGCGGCCAGGGGGCCGATGTCCTCCTGCACTACGCCCTGGGGGTGCCGGGGGTCACCCTGGCGAGCGTGGGATGCGACGACCCGGAGCAGGTGGAGGCCAACGCCACGGCGGCCGCATCCTTTGCGCCGCTTCCCCCCGACCGGCGCGAGCTCCTGGAGCGGCAGCTATCCGCCTACCGGCGAGAGCTCCTGTACTACCGTCCGAGAGGCTGACGGCTGGCTGGGCCGGAATCGAGGGAGATGGGTCGGGGCGTCGTGCCTGGAAGGCCGGGCTCCACGACCGCCCGGGATCGGGGAATGTCCGCTTCTGCCCGCAGGGGGCTCTCACGCGGCGACGAAGGCGGGGATCTCTTCCCAGAGGGGGCTCGCGACGGCGGAGCCGCGCCGGTCGGCCACATCCGGGTCCTCCCAGCCGGTGAGCGCGGCCACGGTGCCCGGCGCACGGGTCTCGAGGGCCTCGATCAGAAAAGGTTGCAGCGCCAGCAGTTCCTGCACTACCGGCTTTCCGAGGGCTGCGGAGCGCAAGGCGGTGTTCGGGCACCGGAAGATCTCGTCCGTGAAGAAGAACCGGTAGATTCCGTCCCCCTCGCCGCTGGTGGCACGGCGGTAGGTCTGCTCCAGGTCCTCGAGATCGAGCCCCAGGGCGACAGCGGGCGCGTCGTTTACGGCCCCGTAGGTGCGCCGTTCTCCGAACTCCTGAAACAGGAAGACTTGTCGATAGAACCGGGCGTGGCGAGGGTGGCACGCGATGGTGGCGTAACTCGCCCCGAGCTTGCGGGCGTAGGTGATGGCCATCTTCACCAGGTTCATCACCAGGTGCATGCCGATGGGCCGGTATGCGGGATCCACCGCCAGACCCGAACCCTCGGCAAACCGAAACCCCTGGGTTCGCAGCCCCTCGAGCTCGTCGGCATACACCTCCGACATGGGGACCCCGAACGCGCGGGTCTCGATGATCGCGGAGAGGGTGGCGATGACCTCTTCCCCGGCCTTCGCCACGAACGTGGCGCTCTCGGGCAGGAGGTTGTAGTGGGTGTAGCGCAGTCCCGCCCGGTTGGGGCGGATCAACCCCCGCTCCAGGTAGCAGTTGTACAGCAGAGCGTAGGCACCATGGATGTCGGAGCGCTCGAACGCCTGAGAAAAAGCGATCTCGGGCAGCGGAACCGGTGCCAGGACTCTGCCGAACGCTCCATCCGGGGAGGAAAACAGACGCGCCGGCTTCTCCGGGGATACGAACGACATGGACGGTTGCCTCCTGCACGTTGCAGCCGGCGGGAAGAGGCGAAGCATGGCGGTCAGGTCCGCGGGGGACGTATCGGCCGCGGATCCTCGGGACTTTACGACCCCTTGACGCAGAAGAGGAGCGCCCTCCCCAGGTCCGTCCGAAAACCGCCGCAAATTCCGGAACCCTGGCAGTTTCGAGCGCCGGGCGGGATGATAGCGAAGGAGAGTTTTTGTGTCCACGGGAAAGCCGCCATGGGCCAAAAATGTAACATCGACATCGGGGTTCGTGGTTGCCATTCCTTGCCGGGGGGGGCAAGCTGGCGTGGCGTTGGGAAAGCTACCCCTGCCCCGGCGAGCCGGCAAGGGGTTCCCGGTGCGCACGGGAGCGGGGCGGGGGCCGACCGGGGGCGGCGCGGCGAAACACGGGATAGGTTGGGGGTAGTGTGCCGATGCTGGGCCATGCCGTGAAGAAGATCTTGCTCCGTTCCCTGCTCTACCCCCACCGCCTGTTGCCCGCCGCACTGAAGCGCCATGGCTCCGGGGCGGCGTTCGGCAACGGCTGCACGTTTGCCGCACTACTCGACCGCGCCAGGCGGCTGGCCGGCCACTGGGCCTCGCGGGGGGTTCGGCCGGCAGACCCGGTGCTGATCGATCTACCCAACGATCCGGCCTTCGTGGAGGCGCGGGTGGCGGGCATCCTGGGCGGCCTCGTCGCCGTGCCGGTTCCCCCCGGCACCCCCGACGACCGCCTGGGTTGGATGGCGGAGTTCTGCGGGGCCCGCACCTATCTCGGCACGCGCCCCGGCGTCCTGCCCGGCCTCGACGCCCTTTCCCTCGAACCTGTGGCCGGGGATCGGGGCGCCTACGAGGCCGCGCTCGCGGGCGCAGCTCCCCTTTCGGCAACGCCGGGGATTCGGGGAGATTCTCTGATCACGATCAACTTCACCTCGGGAACCACCGGCGACCCCAAGGGGGTGATGGGCACGGCAGCGGGCTGGGGCTGGAGCCTCTACTACTCCCTGGCCGAGAACAAGGTACCGCTGGAGCCCGGCGAGGTCATCCTCCACGCGCTTCCCCTCTCCACCGCGGGCTCCGGCCTGATCCTGCCCGCCGTGCTCTCGGGGGCGAAGAGCCTCTTCCTCCCCGCCTGGGACGCTGAAGTTGCGGCGAAAATGGTCGAAAAGGAGCGGGTCACCCGTCTGTTTCTTACCCCCACGCTCCTGGCGGAGTTCGTCGACGCGGTGCGCCGCGGCCGGCGGGATACCCGCAGTCTGCGCGCCGTGGTGTATGGGACCGAGGCCATACCGGTGGCCCGAGTTCGCAGGGCCGTGGGGGTGCTGGGGCCCGTTCTCCAGCAGGGCTACGGCATGGCCGAGGCCCTGCCGCCGGTGAGCCTGCTCCACCAGGCGGAGCATGCGGCGGCCCTTCGCGACGGGGACGAGGAGGTGCTCGCCAGCACGGGCCGGCCCACGGGGGCTGTTGACCTCCGGATCTTCGGCCCCGGGGGCGAGGTTCTGGAAGCCGGGTGCGCCGGCTCGATTCGGCTTCGCGGCCGAACCGTGTCCCCCGGATACTGGAGGCGGCCCGATCTGACGGAAGCCAGCCGCAGCGGCGGATTCTACGTCACGGGGGATGTAGGCTTCCTCGACGGGCGCGGCTACTTGCACGTTCTGGGCAGGGAGGGCGCGCTCCCCTCGGCTTCGGCCCGCCGTTGGGTGGAGTGGGCCGAGGCCAGGCCTGAGGTCTGCCTCGCCTGGGTGCAGGAAGGCACCGGCGGTCCGACCCTGCACGTGGTGCCTGCGGGGGGGGCCGAAGCGGAGGCCGTGGTCCGGGAAGCCGTGCAGGGGGCGGCGGGAGAGCTTGCTGCCTTCGCGCTCCACGCCCAGCCGCCCCGGACGCCGAGCTACAAGCTCCGGCTCGTGTAGCGGGCCACGGCTTCCCCGGCGTCGGGGGAGGCGAGGAGCGCACGTCCGACGTGCCCTACCGGGGGAGTCGACGCTCGGGGGTTGGGGCCGGGTCGGGCCGGGGGTGCACCGAACAGGGGAGACCGGATGGAAACCGAGAACATCTTTGCGCTGTTCCACCGGCACTTTCAGCTGGTGGTCGGGGCGGACCCAACCGTGGTGCGGACGGCACAGCGGTTGCGGTACCAGGTGTATTGTCTCGAACATGGATTCGAGCGGCCCGAGGACTGCCCGGGAGGGCTCGAGCGAGACCCCTACGACAGTCGCTCTCTCCACACCCTGCTCCAGACGAACCCCGAGGACGCGGCCGCGCCGGAGACCGTGGGGACCGTGCGCCTGGTCCTGCCCGACCCCGACGACGCGACCCGCCCGTTTCCCATCGAAGAGCACTGCGGCGCGTCCTTCTACCCCGACTTCGAGCAGGCATGTCTTCCGCGCGCCACCTTGGGGGAGATCTCCCGGTTCGCCCTCTCCCGCCACTACCGGAAGCGCCGCGGAGAGCCGGAGAGCCCCCACGGCCTCGCCGAGGACGTGACCCCCCTCCCCCCCGACGACGAGCGGCGCAGGGTGCTTCCCCACCTCACCATCGGGCTCTTCCGGGGGATCGTGCGGATGAGCGCCCGGGCGGGGATCACCCACTGGTACGCGGTGATGGAGCTTCGGCTCATCCGGGCGCTGCACAAGTTCGGGATCGACTTCCCGATCATCGGGCAGGCGGTGGAATATCACGGCGAGCGCCACCCCTGCATGGGGACGGCCCTGGGCGTGCTGGACGGGGTCAAGCGGTCCCGGCCCGCCGTATACGACTTCATCACCGAGGGGGCGGACCTGCGCCGGCTGGAAAGCTCCTAAGCCGCAGCCGGCCCCGGAGGCAGCGCGAGGTGGGGACGGCGCTTGAGCTTTCCGGGCTTCTTGCCGATCCCAACGGGGTGCGGCAGGCCCAACCCCCCTCCCCTTCTTCTCGCAGGTTGCCCCATGGCCCGCATCCTCCTCTGGAACTCCCTCACCACCCGGCGGCGCTCCGCCAGCGATACCTTCCTGGACAACGGCCTGGGTGTCCTCTCGGCCCATCTGGAGGACCAGGGGCACCGGGTCTGGCTGGAGGACTGGGCCACCGACGTGTTCTACGCCTCCCTGGCTTCCCCCACCCTGGCGCGCCCCTTGCGAGGGCTCTACGGGTACCTGCTGGCGGGAAAGGCCGGCGCCGAGCCCTCGCCCCTGCGCAAAGGGGTGGGGGCGGCCGCCCTCGGCCTGCAAGCCGCCCAGGCCCGGCTCCAGGCGCAGCGGTTCGACGCCCGGTTGCGGGAGCTCGCCTGGCGGGTGGTGGAGGAAGGGGTGCCCGTGGTGGGCTTGAAGCTCTGGTACGGGGAGGCCTTCGGCTGGGCACGGCGGCTGGCCGGGCTCCTGCGGGAGGTGGCTCCGGAGGTGCTCACGGTGGCCGGCGGCTACCACGCCTCCCTGTACGAGGAAGACGTGCTCCGTCACGCCCCCTTCGATCTAGCGGTGCGCGGCGAGGGAGAGTTCGCCCTGACCAAGGTGCTCGACCTGGTGGACCGGTTCTCGGGCCGCCCGAAGGCGGAGCTTCTGGCGGAAATCGCCTCACACCGTTTCGAGAACGCCCTGTGGCGCAGCGGCTCCGGCGTAGCCAAGGGGCGCAAGCGCCCCGTGCGCCTCACGCGAAAGGCCGTTCCCCGGTACGGACCGAGCCCCGGCAAGGTCCGCATCCACGTGATGGTGGAGAGCCTGGGCTGCCCCTGGGGCGCGTGCCACTTTTGCGTGCACCCCCACTTCTACAAGAAGTACGAGCCCCGGGCCGTGGCCGAGGTGGTGGAGGAGATGGAGGCCATGGCCCGGCAGGGCATCGGGATCTTTCGGTTCGCCGGCTCCGACACCCCCCCAGCCTTCGGCGCCCGGATCGGCCAGGCCGTGCTGGATGCCGGTCTCCAGGTCGTTTACGGCATGGGGAGCCGCGCGGTGAAGAGCTGCGGGAGCCCCAAGGTCTTCGAACGAACCACGGCCCACTACGAAACCATGATCCGTTCGGGCCTGCGGGCGGTCTTCATGGGGGGAGAGACCGGCCACGACCGGATCAACGCCGAGGTGATGAACAAGGGGGTCACCCGAGCCGACCTCGTGGCCACGGCCCGGGCCATCCGCCAGGCCCAGGAGCGGGCCGGGCACCCCGTGGACCTGATCCTGGCCCTCATCTACCCGGTCCCCCTGGTGGAGGGCGTGACCCAAGACGAGGTCTTTCGCGCCAACCGGGAGCTGCTGGAGGAGTTGCGACCCGACTCGGTCATGGTCACCCCCCCCGGTCCGTTCAAGCACAGCCGCTGGCACGCGGAGAAGGAGCGGTTCGGCTTCCAGTTCGACGAGGGTTTCGTCCGGTCGGCCATGGAGTATGAGTACGTGCTCTACAAGCCCCCGACCCTGTGGCCCCGCCTGGAGCTGAGCCTCCAGGGCCGGAGCTTCGTGGAGCTCCTGGAGGAGTGCGGCCGCCTGCGCCGGGAGGCCGAGGCCCTGGGCATCCCCACCGACCTCTCCGACGAGCACTTCCTCATGCTCCGGGCGGCCGGATACCGCGGGCGGGAGGGCGCCGAGGAGTTCAAGCGGGAGACCCTCCTGGACGTCGTCTCCTGCGACTACCGCACCCTGGGGAACATCGCCGAGCGCATCAACGCCGAGAGCCGCCGGCTGGCGGCCGCGAGCCAAGCCACATCCGACGCACTCCAGGTGGCCACAAGGAACTGACTCCCCGGCCCAGCCCGGAGACCTCCCGATCGATTCCAATTCCCGGTTGCACTCGGCCCCTCGTCGTGATAATTATCCGCGCTTCCGGGAGCCCCGGGAAGCAGCGCCTTCCCGGGGTCCCGGAAGCCGCACGTCCCCATCGTCTAGCCCGGCCCAGGACACCGGCCTTTCACGCCGGCGACGGGGGTTCAAATCCCCCTGGGGACGCCAAGCAAAATCAAGGGGTTAGCTCGCATGGGCTAACCCCTTGTTCGTTTACTGCGGGGTCTGTGCGGGATTTTCTCGGGCAGATCTCCGAAAACGGGCTCTGTTCCGATCCGTGTGGGTTCGCGTAGTGGCGGAGAGCTTGGGAATACGGCCGTTTCACCCGTAGGGGCGCACAGCGTGCGCCCGCCCTCGGGCCCACCCCGAACCCTCCGGGCGCACGCTGTGCGCCCCTACGCGCCCAG
>JBFLZB010000050.1 GCA_040756475.1 Thermodesulfobacteriota bacterium | reverse complement strand
GGCGGGCCTTCACCTGCGGCGCGTCGCGCCTCGGGGGGAGTGGGCGGCCCGGCCCCCGGTCTTCCTGGGGGGCGACCTGGTGAACGAGCGAAAGGCGGTGGTCACCGCCATCGCCTCGGGCAAGGAGGCTGCGGTGGTCCTGGACGCCCACCTGCGGGGCCGGGAGCCGGCCGCGGCCTGGCCGGCCGTCCGGGTGGGCCGCAAGGGGGCGATCTCGCTCAACCGCTTCGGCGGCGGGGACCGCACCCTCCAGCAAGACCACGTGGTGCGCTTCGAGGAGCTCAACACCATCTACTTCCAGTACGGGGAGCGCCGGGAGCGCCCCCGCATCACCCTGGAGGAGCGGCGCACGGGCTTCGACGAAGTAAAGATGCGCATCTCGGGCTCCATGGCCATGAAAGAGGCCGAGCGCTGCTTCCACTGCGGGCTGTGCGACCACTGCGACAACTGCTACCTCTTTTGCCCCGACGTCTCGGTGCTGCGCGACCTGCGGGCCGGGAGCCGGGAGATCGACTACGACTACTGCAAGGGGTGCGGCGTGTGCGTGGTGGAATGCCCCCGCAACGCCATGGTGCTGGAGGAGGAGCCCCGATGAGGCGGGTCCTCGAGGGCAGCCACGCGGTGAGTTGCGCCGTGGACCTCGCCCGGGTCCAGGTGATCAGCGCCTACCCCATCACCCCCCAGACCCACATCGTGGAGCGGCTGGCCGAGCTCGTGGCCGATGGCGTGCTCGACGCCAAGTACGTCCGGGTGGAGAGCGAGCACTCGGCCTTGGCCGCGGTGATCGGCGCGGCCTCGGCGGGCGCTCGCACCTTTACCGCCAGCTCGAGCCACGGCCTGGCCCTGATGCACGAGATGCTCCACTGGGCGGCGGGTGCCCGGCTCCCGGTGGTCATGGCCGAGGTGAACCGGGCCCTGGGGCCCGGGTGGAACATCTGGGCCGACCAGACCGACAGCCTGGCCCAGCGGGACACGGGCTGGATGCAGGTCTACTGCGAGGACGTGCAGGAGGTGCTCGACTCGATCCTCCTGGCCTACAAGCTCGCCGAGCAGGTGAGCCTGCCCATGATGGTGGCGCTCGACGCCTTCTTCCTGTCCCACACCTATGAGCCCGTAGACGTGCCCGATCAGCAGGCGGTGGACGCCTTCCTGCCGCCCTGGACGCCCACGGAGATCCTGGATACCCGGGATCCCCGGGCCTTCCACCAGCTGGCGAGCCCGGACTACTACATGGAGTTCCGGTACAAGATGCAGCAGGCCATGGAGGAGGCCCTGCGGCTGTACCCCGCCCTCGACGCCGAGTACGGGGGCCGGTTCGGGCGCTCCTATCCCATGGTCCAGCTCGTACCCTTCCGCGAGGGGGCGCGGGCCCCCCTGGCGCTGGTCACCACGGGCTCGGTGACCGGTACGGCTCGGGTGGCCCAGGAGGAGCTGGGGCGCAGAGGAACCCCCGTGGACCTCGTGAAGCTGCGCCTCTTCCGCCCGTTCCCCCAGGCGGAGGTCCGCCGGGTGCTCGAGCCCTACGAGCGGGTGGCGGTGATCGACCGCAACCTCTCCTTCGGCTACGGGGGCATCTTCGCCCAGGAGATCCAAGCAGCCCTGGCGCGCCTGGAACGGCGCCCGGCGGTCTACCCCTTCGTGGCGGGCCTGGGCGGGCGCGACATCACCCCCCAGACCATCTCCGCGGTGGTGGAGCGGTCCCTCGGGGAGGCTCCCCCGGAGGATCTCCTGTGGGCGGGGCTGAAGGAATAGAAGGAGCGATCGTGTCCATCGAGCTGCCGGCAAGCGAACGGATGGTCTCGGGGCACCTGGCGTGCCCGGGGTGCGGGGCCGCCATCGCCATGCGCTTCCTTCTCAAGGGTCTGAACGAAAAGGCCGTGGTGGCCCTGCCGGCCTGCTGCTGGTCCATCATCGCGGGCCCCTTCCCCTACTCGGCGCTCCGGGTGCCGATCCTCCACACCGCCTTCGAGACCGGGGGGGCCGTGGCCAGCGGCATCCGGGCCGCCCTGGACGCCCGGGGCGAGACCGAGACCCAGGTGGTCACCTGGGCCGGGGACGGCGGCACCTTCGACATCGGGCTCCAGGCCCTCTCCGGAGCCGCGGAGCGCAACGAGGACCTCCTGTACGTCTGCTACGACAACGAGGCCTACATGAATACGGGGGTCCAGGCCTCGGGGGCGACGCCTCCCGGTGCGTGGACCACCACCACCCCCACCGGCAGCCCCAAGCGCACCCGCAAGAAGGACATCATGCAGATCCTGGCGGCGCACCGGATTCCCTACGCCGCCACGGCCTCCATCGCCTACCCCGAAGACCTGGTGCGCAAGGTCCAGAAGGCCGTCGCCCTCCACGGAACCAAGTTCCTGCACATCTACGCCACCTGCCCCACGGGCTGGAAGGTAGCAAGCGAGGTCAGCGTGCGGCTGGCGCGCCTGGCGGTGCAGACCCGGATCTTCCCCCTCTACGAGGTGGAGGACGGGGAGCGCTACACCATCAACCTGGAGCCGGTGGGGTACCTGGTGGACGCCTACTTCGAGGCCCAGGGGCGGTTCCGGCACCTGGGCCGGGAGGACCTGGACCGGATCCAGGGGCAGGTGGACCGGGACTGGGACCGCCTCAAAGCCCTGGCCCGCCTGGGGTAGGTCCCACCCCGTTCATCGCTATCGCTATCGGTATCGAAATCGATTTGGACCCGATACCGATCCAGATGAAATCTACGGGCGGGAGAGCTCCGCCGCCAGGGGGGCGGCGCGGCGCACCTCGTCGAAGATGAGGGCCGAGCTCATGGTGGCGCTCGTCACCGCGTCCACGTCGGGGTCGAACTGGAGGTCTGCGAGCCGTCGGCCCTCCAGGGCGCGGACGGTCCGGGCCACGTCGGCCTCGCTCCAGAGCTCGTTTCCGTACTTGGTTACGTGGATGGGCTCGAACCCCCGGGCGGTGCCCCGAGCGTCGAAGGCAAAGAAGAAGTGGACCGCGTGGCAGATGTCGCACACGGGGTCCCGACTCCCGACGCGGCCGTAGAGCCCGGTGGGAGTCCCGTCCGGGGCCCGGGCCTCGAAGACCCGGGTTCCGTCCGCCAGGGTGCGGACGGCCACCTCCACGCTCCGGCCGCTCACCCGGGTGAGAAAGGCGCGGGCGCGCTCGAGTTCCTCGGCAGAGGAGAGGTAGGACCGCAGGCGCTGGCTGTCCCGGAGCGGCCCCGGTGCGGCGGCGGCAAAGCCGGCCCGACCCGCCAGCAGCACGCGCACCCGGGCCATGAGCTCCACGTCGCCCTGGAGCCCCAGGTGGTGGTCGGCGAGCAGCCAGCCTTCCCCCCGGCGGAGCAGGAAGGCGGTAAAGGGGGTCCCCCCCGGGTCTCCCAGCTCCCGGAGGCGGTCGAAGGTGGGGTCGGGGGCGAGGGGGTAGCCCGCCCCGAACTCCCGGCGAAAGCTCGCGAGATCCCGGAGTCGGTTGCCGACGCCCACCGCCAGCACTCCCACGCGGCCCGCCAGGTCGCCGGAGCGCACCACCCCCCAGAAGGAATCCAGGTAGCGGGCCTGGCGCTGGCAGGTGAGGCAGTACCGGTTGAAAAACTCCAGGACGAGGAGCTCTCCCGGCACCTCGGAAAGGCGGAAGGGACCTTCGCCGCGAGGCAGCCCGAGGGCGGAATAGTCCTCGGGGGCCAGGAGGACCTCGAAGGCCATGTCGGGAACGAGCTCGCCCGGCTGCACCGCGAGGGACGCGCTGCTCCCGGCCGCCGCCGCGGGCAGCGCCGCCAGGACCAGGAGCCCCAAGGTCAGGAGGACCATGCCCGAGCGCCCTTTGGGCGTCCCGGGGCGGGAAGCGGTCGGCATCAGCTCGCCTCCTCCGCCAGGGGAACCGCCACCACCGGTACGGGGGAGCGGCGCAGCACCCGCTCGGCCGTGCTCCCGAACAGGGCGCGGTCCAGCCCCCTGCGCCCGTGGGTGCCCATGACCACGAGGTCGGCTCCGATCTCCTTCGCCGCAGCCAGGATCTTCTCCCAGGGCTCTCCGCGGGTGACGCGCAGTTCGAGCTCCGGGACGTCCCCCAGGTGCTTTCGCCCATAGGCCTCCAGCCGGCCGCGGGCCCGATCCTCCAGATCGGGAATCAACTCGTCGTAGGAGATGCGGGGCAGGTTGAGGCCCCGGAGCCCCTCGGCTTCCTCGACCACCAGGAGTACGGTGACCCGCGCGCCGAAGCACCGGGCCATGGCCGAGGCGTACTGCGAAACCCGGTCGCTGGCGGGGCTCAAGTCCAGGGGCACGAGGATGTTGCGGATGTGCACGGGCATGGCTTCCTCCCTCTCGTCTAAACGTCTCCCTTGACGACCATCACGGGCTGGCGGCAGGTGCGCAGGACCTTCTCCGCCACGCTTCCAAACACCGCCCGCTCGAAGCCCGAGCGGCCGTGGCTGGCAATCAGGATCACCGCGGCGCCGACCTCGTCGGCATACTGACACACGACCCGGGCGGGGTTGCCGTACCGCACGGCCTTCACCAGCAGGGCATCCCCCAGGCTCTCACCCCTCAAGTAGGTCTCGAAGGCCCTCTCGGCCCACCGCCCCGCCTGGGACTCGATCTCACCCCGCTCGGGCAGGGAGATGTGGAACGCGCTGTGCACCTCGTACTCGGGGATGACGTGCAGGAGGTGGATCTCCAGGGGGCTCTTGCGGGCCATGACCAGCGCCGCCCGCAGGGCATGCTTGGACATGGGCGAGAAGTCCACCGGCACCAGAACCCTGTCGAGCATGTCGCTTCCTCCGCCCGGGCTCACCCGGCCCCTCCAGAATCCCAAACCTTTGGGGGGCCACGATCCTCCGCCCGGGCAAAAGGCGGGGTCCGGGAGTCCTTGCGCTCCGCCGGACCTGCCCCTTCGAATCGTCGCGGATCGTACGGCGCAGCGTAGGGGCTCCCGGACCCCGCTTACCACCCACGCGGTGGATCGAGGGCCGACGGGTCCCTGGCATCCGCCGAGGGCCTATGGTAAAAGTTCGGCGACCCAGGGTAGCCCATCGGCCGCGCGTGTCAACGAGGAGCAGGCGGTGAAGGTCGTCTATTCGGAAGAGCAGATCCGCGAAGTCGTCGTCCGCCTGGCGGAGGCCATCAACCTGGACTTCGCGGGCCAGCACGTGCACCTGATCGGCGTGCTCAAGGGCTCGTTCCTCTTCCTCGCCGATCTGGTGCGGCATCTGCGCGTTCCCTGCTCGGTGGATTTCGTGCGGCTGTCCTCCTACGGGGCGGGCACGTCGTCCTCCGGGTCGGTGCGCGAGCTCCTGTCGCTCTCGGACCCGGTGGCCGGGCGGCACGTGATCGTGGTCGAGGAGATCGTCGACTCGGGACGCACCCTGGCCAAACTCCTCAAGGACCTGGAGGCCGCCGACGCCGCCAGCGTCCGGGTGTGCGCCCTGGTGGACAAGACGGGCCGCCGGGAGGCGGAAGTTCCCGTGCACTATCGGGGGTTCGGCCTGGAATCGGGCTTCCTCGTGGGGTACGGCCTGGATCTGGACGAACGGTACCGCAATCTGCCCGCGATCTGCCTCGCGGAAGAACTCTCGGCGGAAGAGGAGGCGTAGCATGGCGACCTGGACGTGCCCCGACTGCGGCCTCGAAAAGGAAGGCCGCTGCAAGCCCAAGAAGTGCCCCACCTGCGGCAAGCCGGTGGAGTTTTGCAAGAAGGACGAGGCCAAGAAGAAGTAGGCGTTCCGGCGCCGGGGAGGAAAGCCGTGTTTCCCGGGAAGCTTTGCGTACCGGGACCGGGTGGCGGCCCTCCTGGTCCAGGGCTGACGGAATCTTCCCCGGGCGGCACCGGGCGAGATCCGGGTCGGTGGGCGCCTGCCCCCGGGGGACGACACGGGAGCCGCAAGAAAAGTGTATGCGATGAATTCAAGTAGTTGGGGCAGACGGCCGAAGTAGGGTATAGTAGGTGCGTTGGTCGCCTTGGGCTTCCCCTCCCTGCACGGAAACCGCAAAGAGCTCGCAGCTCCCTTACCAGCAGTGACCCGCGCCGGTTGAAACCCGGAGGCGTCTTCCCGTATCCAACAACCCAAAGGCCGACTCGTGCCGAACGTGGCCGAGCGGTGAGCGCACACCCCCCTTTCGAAGGAGAAGTCTGCTCCACATGCAAGATCGATCGTATCATCTGCGCACCCCCCAGCCGGCCACCCCGCGCCCCGCCGTGATCCGACGGCGAGAGTCCCAGGAGCCCCAGCCCGCTGCCATGGAGAAGAAGCTCCAGGCCGACATCGCCGCCTGGCTCCGCGAGCGCCGCAGCTCCCGCTAGAGGTCCTCGAGGACCTGGAACCTGCAACGGTCCATCACGTCTGGGTCGACATCAAAATCGACCTCGACCTCGACTTCGATCGCGATTTCGATTTCGATCGGTCGGGAAGGGAAGAAGTGCGCCACGCCTCGGCGGTCCGAGGCGTAGCCTCGTTGGCAGCCCTCGGCCCCTCCTCCGGACCAGGCGGGGGGACGGGAGGGCTCAGCCCCCCATCCCCAACCGGTCCAACCGGTACCGCAGGGACCGGAAGGTGACCCCCAGGAGCCGGGCCGCCTCGGTCTTGTTGCCGCTGGTGTGCCGAAGGGCCTCGGCGAGGTAGGCCCGCTCCAGGGCGGCGAGGGTGGCTTCCAGGTCGATCCCGGCAGCGGAGAGGGCCGGAGCGGGGGCCACGGCGGGCGGCACCGCGCACCCGAGCTGGGGAGGGAGGCTCGCGCAGGTCAGATACTCCCCGGTTTCCAGGGCGACCGCCCGCTCCACCAGGTTTTCCAGCTCCCGCACGTTGCCGGGGAAGTCGTGGGCCTCGCAGCGCTCGAGCACGTCGCGGGTAAAGCCCTTTACGGATCTGCCGAAAGCCTGGGCGTACTTCCGGAGAAAGTGGTGGGCCAGCAGGGGGATGTCTTCCCGGCGCTCCCGCAGGGGGGGGATCTCCAGGGCGACCACGTTGAGCCGGTAGTAGAGGTCCTCCCGAAACCGGCCCGCCTCCACCTCGCGGCGCAGATCCTTGTTCGTGGCGGAGACGATCCGCACCTCCACGGCGACCTCGCGGTTTCCGCCCACCCGCTTCACCTTGCCCTCCTGGAGAACCCGCAAGAGCTTGGGCTGGAGGGTGAGGGGGAGCTCGCCCACCTCGTCCAGGAAGAGCGTGCCTCCGCCCGCCTCTTCGAAGAGACCCGGCTTGTCGGAAACCGCACCCGTGAAGCTCCCCTTCACGTGGCCGAAGAGCTCGCTCTCGATGAGGCCCTCGGGAATGGCCGAGCAGTTCACCGCCACGAAGGGGCCCCTTCGCCCCGAGAGGGCGTGGAGGCGGCGGGCAACCAGCTCTTTGCCGGTCCCGCTCTCCCCGTGGACCAGCACCGTCACCCCCGTGGGAGCCACCCGCTCCAGGAGGCGGAAGACCTCCTGCATCCCGGGGCTTCGCCCCAGGATCTCCTCGCCGGCCTCCACCGCCTCGAGCTTGCGCCGCAGCTCCCGGTTCTCCCGGGCGAGCGCGGCCTTCTCCAGGGCCTTCTGGACCGTGATCGTGATCTCGTCGACCTTGAAGGGCTTGGTGAGGTAGTCGTAGGCGCCCTGCTTCATGGCTTCCACCGCCGTCTCGGCGGTGCCGAAGGCGGTGATGACCACGACCTCGGTCTCGGGGCGCGCTCCTTTGCAGGCGGTCAGCACGTCGATCCCCGAACCGCCGGGAAGCTTGAGGTCGGTGACCACGAGCTCGTACTCGCCCTCCTCCAGGGCTGCCCGGGCCGAAGAAAGGTCCGCGCGGGTGTCGACCCGGTGGCCCTGCTTGCGCAGCAGGATCTCGAGAAACTCCCGCATGCTGCGCTCGTCGTCTACGACCAGGATACGTGCCATCTTCCTCAGCTCGCCGGAAACGTCAGGCGGAACGCCGCACCGGGGGCGTGCCCCGACTCCAGGGCCACGGTGCCCCCGTGATTCTCCACGATCCGGTGGACCGTGGCGAGCCCCAACCCGGTACCGCCCTCCCGTCCCGTGAAGAAGGGCTCGAAGATGCGGGAGGCGATCTCCCCGGGGATGCCGGGACCGTCGTCTTCCACGGTCACCGTGACGCTGGCTTCGGCCCGGACGGCGCCGACCCTCACCGTCACCCCTTCCGGCGCCGCCTCCACGCTGTTGCGGAAGAGGTTCAGGAGCACCTGCTCCACCTGCGCCCGGTCGGCCACCAAGGCCAGGTCCTCGGGGACGTGGTTCTCCAGGCAAAACCCGCCTCGTCCCTCCCCCTGGGAGAAGAAGAACCCCGTGTCGGCCACCAGCTCGCGCAGGGAAAAGGGCTCCCGTTCACCCCTGCCCGGACGGGCGTAGTGCAGGAAGTTCGTGACCAGGCGGTTGAGGCGCTCGGTCTCCCGGAGCACGATTTCCAGCAGGTGGGCGTCCTCGGGGTCGGGGGGGGCGCTGTGGCGCAACACCTCCACCGAGCCCGACAGGCTTGCCAGGGGGTTTCGGATCTCGTGGGCGAGACCTGCCGCCAGGCGCCCCACGGCGGCCAGGCGGTCGGTGCGCCGCAGGTCTTCCTCGAGACGTTTGACCTGGGTGAGATCCTGGAAGATCAGGATGCTGCCCCGGCGCGTGCCGCCCCGGTCGAAGAGGGGAGCGACGGAATAGCCCAGCACCAGCTGCCCCCCCGGCAGGAGGACCTCCTGGCGGGGCGCGCCGTCGAGGTCGAAGACCCCCGCCATGTCCATGCCCTGCCCGATGCGGATTCCCGCGCGGGAAAGAAGTTCCTCCGCCGCTCGGTTGTGGAACATCTCCCGTCCCCTGGGGTCCAGGGCCACCAGCCCCGACCCCAGGCTGAGCAGGATCGAGTCCTTCAGGTGCTCCAGGTCCAGGACCTCGGCCTCGGCCACCTCCAGCCGCGCTCCCGTGCGGCGCAGCTCCTCGGCCAGGTGCCCCGAGAGCAGGGCCAGGGCATAGAACGCCACGACATGGAGCAGCAAGTGGGGAAGCGCCTTGCCCGGCGTGGCCTCCGCCAGGGCGACGTGGGGCGGGTGCAGGAGCCCGTAGACGTGCAGGTCGACCAGGAGGCCGTAGGAGAGGCTCGAGAGCGTGGCCGCCACCAGGGCGCCCCTTCGGTACAGGAGAGTTGCGCCCCCGATGATGGCCAGCGGGTAGAGGGTGGTCAGGGGGGAGAAGGTCCCCCCGGAAAAATACACCAGGGCCGTGGCATAGCCCACGTCCCACGCCGGCTGGAGCTTGACCCAGCCCTGGCCCCGGAACCCCCGGCGCAGCGCCAGCGCGGAAACGGCGGTAAAGGCAAAGGCCGCCGCCGTGAGTCCCGAGAACCACAGGTACGAGATGGGGAAGGCGGCCCGGCGGACGCCGAAGACGCCCACCAGGGCCAGGAGCGCCAGGAGAACGACGATCCGCCCCCCCAGGTACCCCTTGAGCCGCCGCTGCGGGTTGCCGGGGACCAAGGGAGGCCTCTCAGCCTCCTCCTACGGCTCCGGCCATCTGGAACACGGGCAGGTACATGGCGATGACGAGCCCGCCGATGGTGCCGCCGAGGAAGACCATGAGCAGGGGCTCCAGGGCCTGGGTGAGGGCCCCCACGGCCTCGTCCACCTCGGTATCGTAGAAGTCGGCGATCTTCGTCAACATCTGATCCAGCGCCCCGGTGGCTTCCCCCACCGCGATCATCTGCACCACCATGGGGGGAAAGACCCCGGTCTCCTTGAGGGGTTCGGCGATCGTCCGGCCTTCGCTGATGGACTCCTTGGTCTTGATGATGGCGAGTTCCACCACCCGGTTGCCCGCGGTCTTGGCCACCACGTCGAGCCCTTCGAGGATGGGCACGCCGGAGGACACGAGCGTTCCGAGGGTCCGGGTGAACTTGGCCACCGCCACCTTCCGGATGAGCGTCCCGAAAATGGGGGACCGGAGAAAGACCCGGTCGAAGAAGAGCTTGCCGCGTTCCGTCGAATACACCTTCTTGAACGCCATGCCGAGCAGGAAAAAGGCGATCACGATGAACAATACGTATTTCTGGAGAAACTCGGACAGGGCTATCACGAAGAGCGTTGCAGCCGGAAGGCTCTTGCCGACGCCCGAAAACATCTGCTGAAAGACGGGGATGACGAAGATCAGGATGATCGCCACCACGATGACCGCCACGCCCACCACTGCGGCGGGGTAGACCATGGCCCCCTTGACCTTCTTCTTGAGGTTCATGGCCTTTTCGATGTAGGCCGCGAGCCGGTTGAGAATCGTGTCGAGGATGCCGCCCACCTCTCCAGCGTGCACCAGGTTCACGTACAGACGGTCGTACACCTTCGGGTGCTTCGCGAGGGCGTCGGCAAAGGTGTTGCCCGCCTCCACGTCTTCCTTCACCTTGAGGAGCACCTCCTTGAAGGTGGAGTTCTGTTGCTGGCTCGAGAGGATCTCCAGGCACTGGACGAGCGGCAGGCCCGCGTCGATCATCGTGGCGAACTGCCGGGTGAAGACCACCAGGTCCTTGGTCGTCACCTTGGGCTTGAGGCCGGGGATCTTGATCTCGACCGCGCCGAGACTCTTCTTGATCTTGGTGGGCGCGATCTTCTGGGCCCGGAGCTGGGCGGTCACCACGGCCTCGTTGGCGGCCTCCAGGGTGCCCTTCTTCACGGCTCCGTCCCGGGTGCGGCCTTCCCACTTGTAGACCGGCATGGGCTACCTCGTGCCTTCGTTGGTGTCGGCAGCCAGCGGCGCAAGGCCGGCCGGCGGCGGGGGGTCGCGGCTGTCTCTCACATCATCCGGGGGCTCGCCCGCCGGCTCTGGAGCGCGTCGGGGATGGCCTTGGCCATCATCTGGCGCAGCTCCTCGGGGTCGGAGCTTCGGGCCGTGGCGTCGTCCAGGCTGATCATCTTCTTGGACCAGAGGTGGTACAGGGACTGGTTCATGGTCTGCATGTTGAACTTGTCCTGCCCCACCTGCATCTGGGAGTAGATCTGGTGGATCTTGTCCTCCCGGATGAGGTTGCGCACCGCGGGGGTCGGCACCAGCACCTCGATGGCCAGCGCCCGCCCGCGCCCGCTCATCTTGGGGATGAGCTGCTGGGAGAGGATTCCCTCCAGCACGAAGGAGAGCTGGGCGCGCACCTGGGGCTGCTGGTTCGAGGGGAAGACGTCGATGATGCGGTTCATGGTCTGGGCGGCCGAGTTGGTGTGGAGCGTGGCAAACGCCAGGTGGCCCGTCTCGGCCACGGTCAGGGCCGCCTCGATGGTCTCCAGGTCGCGCATCTCGCCGATGAGCACCACGTCGGGGTCCTGGCGCAGGATGTACTTGAGCGCCTTCTTGAAGCTCGCCGTGTCGGCCTGCACCTCCCGCTGGTTTACCAGGCAGCCCTTGTGGGGGTGCAGGTATTCGATGGGATCCTCGATGGTCACGATGTGCTCGCGGCGCTCGGTGTTGATCTTGTCGATCATGGCCGCGAGCGTGGTGGACTTGCCGGAGCCGGTGGGGCCCGTGACGAGCACCAGCCCGCGGGGCTTGTTGGCGATCTCGTCGGCCACCGCCGGAAGGCCCAGCTCCTCGAAGGTGAGGATCTTGAAGGGGATGGCTCGGAAGGCCCCCGCCACTGCGCCCCGCTGCATGAAGATGTTGGCGCGGAAGCGGGAGAGGTCCTTCACCCCGAAGGACAGGTCGAGCTCGTTCTCCTCCTCGAAGCGGTGCTTCTGGGCGTCGGTGAGCACCGAGTAGCACAGCCGCTTGGAGTCCGCCGGACCGAGGGCGGGCAGGTCCAGGGGCACCAGGCGGCCGTCGATGCGCACCTGGGGCGCCGAGCCCGTGGTGATGTGGAGATCCGAAGCCCCCCGCTCGATCATGGTCTTCAAGAGCTGATGCAGGCCGATCACGGCACCCTCCCAGTTCCGGCGGCCGCGGGGCGCGGCCGCGCGCAGGTCAATCCTTTACGCTGCAACGCACCACCTCGGACACGGTGGTGACACCTTCCTTGAGCTTGGTAATGCCGCTCATGCGCAGGGACTTCATCCCCTGCTGGATGGCCGCCGCCTTGAGCTCCATGGAGGAGGCCCCGCTCAGGATGAGTTCCTTGAGCTCGTCCCCGATGGGCATGACCTCGTAGAGGGCGACCCGCCCCCGATACCCGGTGTCGCTGCACTCGGCGCACCCCGTGCCCTTGTAGCAAGGGAAGGTGCCCACCTCGGCGGCGGGCACCCCGATATCGAGGAGGGCCTGGGCGGGAATCTCCACCTTCTCCTTGCAGTTGTTGCAGATCCGGCGGGCCAGTCGCTGGGCCAGGATGAGATTGGTGGACGAGGCCACCAGGAACGGCTCCACCCCCATGTTGAGGAGGCGGTTCACGGTGCTTGGGGCGTCGTTGGTGTGTAGCGTGGAGAGCACCAGGTGGCCCGTAAGAGCCGCCTTGATGGCGATCTCCGCCGTCTCGAAATCGCGGATCTCGCCCACCATGATGATGTCCGGATCCTGGCGCAGGAAGCTCCGAAGCGAAGCGGCGAAGTTCAGGCCGATCTCGTCGTGCATCTGCACCTGGTTGATGCCCATCAGGTTGAACTCCACCGGATCTTCCGCGGTGGAGATATTGGTGTCCATCGTGTTGAGCTCGGCCAGGGCGGAGTACAGAGTCGTGGTCTTGCCCGAGCCGGTCGGACCGGTGACGAGCACCATGCCGTAGGGCTTGTGGATGGCGTCCTTGAAGTCCTTGAGGGCGGGGGTCTCGAACCCGAGCTTGGTCATGTCGAGCTGCAAGTTGGATTTGTCCAGGAGCCGCAACACGATCTTCTCGCCAAAGAGCGTCGGGAGCACCGAGACGCGGAAATCCATGTCCTTGTCTTTGGAGATCTTGAGCTTGATGCGGCCGTCCTGGGGGAGCCGGCGCTCGGCGATGTCGAGGTTGGCCATGATCTTGATGCGGCTCGTCATGGCGTTCTTGAGCTTCATCGGCGGCTTCATCTCCTCGTACAGGAGACCGTCGATGCGCAGCCGAACCCGAAAGCTCTTCTCGTAGGGCTCGATGTGGATGTCGCTGGCGCCCTTCTTGATGGCGTCGGACAAGATGAGGTTCACGAGCTTCACGACCGGGGCTTCGTCGACGGCCCTCTCGAGGTCGGCGACGTTGATGTCATCGGACGAGTGCACGACTTCGAGATCGTCCAGGTCAAAGTTGCTCATCACGTCCAGCAGGGTCGCAGACGAGTCGTAGTTCTTGTCGATGGCCGCCTTGATGGCCGACGGTGCCGCTACGACCACCTCCACGTTGTACCCGGTGATGAACTTGATGTCGTCCACCGCGAACATATTTGAAGGATCCTCGACCGCCACGATCAGGGTGGAACCCACCCGGTTGATGGGCATCACCCGGTACTTCTGGACGAGGTCCTCGGGGATGAGCTTCGTGACCTCGGGATCGATGTCGAAGCTCTCCAGGTTGACGGCGGGGATTCCGTACTGCTTGGAGTGGATGTTGACGAGCTCCTGCTCCTTGAGGATGCCCAGACGCACGAGGGCCTCACCCAGCCTCCCCCCGTTCTTTCTTTGCTCGTCCTTGGCCCGCTGGAGGTCGGCCGGTGCCAGGCGGTTCTCTCGGATCAGGAGCTCCCCCAGTTTCTTCGACATGGTCACCTCGGTATGCAGCGCGGCGCCGCGGAAGGTCCACCTTCCGGCGGACGGCCGTTCAGATCTGCAGTAGTCCCCGCCTCATGGCAGCCAGGGGCGCCGGCCTGCCCGTCCACAGGGCGAACGCCAGGGCGCCCTGGTGGAGGAGCATCGCCAGGCCGGAAGCCGCCCGCAGTCCCCTGGCCCGGGCCTGCACCACCAGCTGGGTTTCGCCCCCGGCTCGATAGGCCAGGTCGAACGCCGCCGTGCCGGGGTCAAAGCGGGCCAGGTCCCAGGGCCACCGGCCCGACTCGGACAGCCCCAGGGGAGTGGCGCTCACCAGGAGCCCCTCCGGGCCGAGCCGCTGGGGAGCCGCCTCCAGAGCGACTCTTGCCACGCGCTCGGTGCCGCACCGCTGGCGCAGTTCCCGAACCAGACCCTCGGCACGCTCCTCGTTTCGGTTGGCCACGAAGATTTCTTGAGCCCCCGCCCGAACGAGCGCCACCGCCACGGCCCGGGCCGACCCACCGGCACCCAGGACGAGGCAGCGACGGCCGGCCGGGTCCATGTCCAGGCCTTCGCGAATCGCCGAGAGGAACCCGTCCACGTCGGTGTTGCACGCCCTCCATCCCGCCGCAACGGGCACCAGGGTATTCGCGGCTCCGGCAAGGGCGGCCACCGGATCGGCTTCCGCGGCTAGGGCCAGGGCCCCTTCCTTGTGGGGAACGGTCACGTTGAGACCCCCGAAGCCCAGGGCCCGGGCCCCGGCCAGGGCGGCGGGGAGCCCCTCGGCGGGCACGTCAAAGGCTGCGTAGGCGGCATCGATGCCGGCGGCGCGAAAGCCCGCATTCTGCATGGCGGGGGACAGGCTGTGGGAAACGGGGTGGCCGACGAGACCGAAGAGGCGGGTGCGGACCGAGGGGAATCCAGGGTGGGGTGTTCCCCTCATGACCCCCCGCCCTCGCTCGCGTGGTCTGGCTGGAGGCCCAGGAGGCGGCGGGTCTCCTCCACGTCCGCGGCGATCTGCCGGACCAGGTCGGCCGGCGTCCGAAAGGCGATCTCCCGGCGCAGCGCGGCCAGGGGCCGAAGCTCCAGCTCGGTGCCGTAGAGATCTCCCCCGAAGTCCAGCAGGTAGGCCTCCACGGTCGTTTCCGCGGCACCGAAGGTGGGATTGGGCCCGATGTTGAGGGCGGCCGGCCGGCAGATCTCTCCCCAGCAGGCCCAGGCGGCGTAAACCCCGGGGGGGGGCAGGCACTCCTCCCGAACCAGGACGTTGGCCGTGGGAAACCCCAGGCCCCGGCCTCGGCCCGCGCCCCGCACCACGGGCCCGTGCAAGGCATAGGGGCGCCCCAGCAGGCGCTGGGCCGCCTCGAAATCCGCCTCGGCCACGGCCTGGCGAATGCGCGTCGAGGAGACCGCCTCCCCGTCCAGCCCGAACGCCGGGAGCACCTCCAGGGCGAACCCCAGCTCCCGGCCTGCCCGGCGGAGGAACTCCACGGAACCGCGACGCCCCCTGCCGAAGGCAAAATCGGGTCCCACCCAGACCTCCACCGCCCCCAGGCTTCCCGCCAGGGTGCGCCGGGCAAACTCCTCGGGCTCCTGGCCCGCGTACTCCCGGTCGAACCGCGCCCAGACCAGGGCGTCGACCCCCTGGGAGGCGATCCGGGCCGCCCGATCTTCGAACGCGGTGAGGAGCGGGGGGCAAAAGGCCGGGTTCAAGACCCGCAGGGGGTGGGGATGGAAGGTATACACCACGGACACCGCATCGCGCTCCCGGGCTCTCTGGACCACCCGTCGCAGCAGTGCCTGGTGGCCCAGGTGTACGCCGTCGAAGTTCCCCACCGTTACAACCGAGCGCTCGAACTGCCGGGGGGCGAGTTGGGAGTGTTCGATGATCTGCATCTCTAAGGGCGGCGGCACGAGCCGCGTCGGAAGATGGACGAACCGTAACGTTAGAGGCGCGCCCGGGGGGTGTCAAGAAGCCCGAAGACAACCAACCGCTTCACGAGAGAAAAGGCCCACGGGGTCGCCCGTGGGCCTCAGCCTGGATTGGGGTGAGTGACGGGAGTCGAACCCGCAACCACCGGAGCCACAGTCCGGTGCTCTGCCATTGAGCTACACTCACCACAGAAGCGAAAACCGGCTGGCACGCCTGAGAGGACTCGAACCTCTGACCCACGGCTTAGAAGGCCGTTGCTCTGTCCAACTGAGCTACAGGCGCGTTCGACGGGGCCCAGCAGTGGTCGGGGCGAGAAGATTCGAACTTCCGACCCCCTGCGCCCAAGGCAGGTGCGCTACCAGGCTGCGCCACGCCCCGACAAGGCGCAAGAAAGTACCATAGCCACCCCTCGGAGACAAGCGCGGTGCCGCGGTGCCGCCCCAGAATCCACCACCTAGATTTGGGGCGGGGTCCGGGAGCCCCGGAGCGCAGCCCCGTACCGCATCGACCAATCCGCCACAGCCGGCGGAAACCGATGAGGCCAGGCGCACCGGTTCCGCGAGGGACCCTTCGTCCAATTGTCGCGGATTGCGGGGCGAAGCGCAGGGGCTCCCGGACCCCGCTCGCCACCCGGGCGGCGGATCCCGGGGACCCAGAATCCACCACCAAGTCTTTGGGGCGAGGTCCGGGAGGCCTGGAGCGCAGCCCCGTGCCGCCTCGACCGAACCGCGGCAGCTCGGCCGAAACCCGTGAGGCTCGGCGCGCCGGAGGAACGCCTGGGGGTCCCCGGTTACCAATTCGGGACTCGGTTACGAGCCGGGCACGCCCGTCGCCCGAGCCCGCCTCACCGACGAGAATCGTCGCGGCTCTCCTGGACGCGAACGTGGCGGCCCACCCCTTGCATTCCCTTCGGCCCGACTGGTCCTTCCGCATCGCTGGCCCCTGGAGGTACGCCCGTGCAGATTGCCCTCAACGACTTCGATCTCCTGTTCGACTCCCTCGTGGGCCAGGTCCCGGCCGAAAGCCCGGTGTCCCTTCCGTCGCCGGAGGGGACCGGTCAGGAGCAGGACGAGTGGATCGCCCGCGCCGTGGCCCTCTTCCACCGGGGAGATTACGCGCGGTGCCAATCCCTGCTCCAGAAGTGCGAAGCGCAGGGCTCCCGGGACGTCCGGGTACGCGCGTTTCTCGCAGCGAGCCGCTCCATGGGCAACGGCCGGGTGCGCGACGGGGTGGTGGCCTGTCTCGAGGCAATTCGGGGCGCCTTCTATATTCCGGACCTGTACTTCGCCCTTGGGGTGCTGCTCCTGCGGGCGGGGGATCGCGCCAAGGCCCACGCCGCGTTCCAGCGGGGACTTCGCCTGGATCCCCACCACGCCGGTCTCACGGCACGGCTGCGAGAGATGGGCGAGCGCCGCGTCCCGGTCCTGGGCTTTCTCGACCGGGCCAACCCGGCCAACCGGGTCCTGGGCCGGATGCGGGCGCAGCTCTCGGGCGGCTGAGCTTCCGGCCCCGGAGGGCCGGTGCGGTTCCCCGTCGGTCGCGTCGGCGGTTGGGAATTCATTCGATCCTCCCCTCGCTTCACGTCCCCCGTCTCACGTCTCACGTCCCCCCTGCCTGGCGAGGCTCCGCGCCTTCTGGTAGGTTGTGCGCCGCCCGGGGACCGTTTTCCCGGCCGGCCACCCCTCCCGCTGGAGCCGCCATGCCCCTGCGCGCTCTCCGAAGGACCGCCCTCGCGACGGCCCTCGCCTGTGCGGCCCCAGCCGCCGCCGAGCTCCCCTTCTACCCCAGCGCCATCAACACGGTGACGGGGTTGCCCGCAAGCCTGGACGCGTTCACTCCGGCGGACCGGTGTGCGTACTGCCATCCGCTCCAACACGAGGAGTGGTCCGGCTCGATGCACGCCAACGCCTTTGCCGATCCCCTGTATCAGGCGGCTTGGCGCGAGGCCTCCCGGGAGCTGGGGGGAGCCATGGACCGCCTCTGCGCGGGGTGCCACACCCCCGTGGGCACAGCCGCCGAGCAGGTATGGATCCGAGAGAGCGGCGAGATCGTGATCCACCCCCTGGCCCAGGAAGGGGTCACCTGCGACTTCTGCCACACGGTGGCTCGGGTCGAGATGCTCGAGCGCGGTGGGGTCCCCGGCAACGCCGGCCTCGTGCTCGATCCGGAGGGGCCCAAACGGGGGCCCTACGCCGACGCTTTCAGCACGTTCCACGAGACCGCATATTCCGATCTGCACACCCGTAGCGAGTTTTGCGGAGCGTGCCACAACGTGTTCCACCCCGTCACCGGAACGTCCATCGCCCGCACCTACGAAGAGTGGAAGGGCAGCGTCTACGCCGCAGAAGAGATCCATTGCCAGGACTGCCACATGGTGCCCCCCGAGGTCGCGGCCCAAGTGGCGGCCACCCTGGAAAAGCCCGCCCTGTCCGGGCCCTCGAGCAACTTCGGCACCAGCCGGTCGCCCTTCTTTCATCACACCTTTACCGGCGCCAACTCGGCCATTCCCGACTTCTTGAGCTACCCGCGGCACGCCGCGGACGCCGTTTCCCGCCTGCGCATCGCGGCCCGGGTCCGGGTCGAGGCACCGGCGGTCCTGGGGCCCGACAGCGAAGGAACGTTGGAGGTTCGGGTCCGCAACGTGGGCGCCGGCCACAACCTGCCCACCGGCATGACGGAGTTGCGCCAGGCGTGGCTCCACGTAACCGTCTCCGACGACGGCGACGCAGGCCGGGTGCTCTGGGAGAGCGGGGCGCTGCGCCCCGACGGGGCCCTCGACCCGGCGGCCCGGACCTACGGCGCCGAGGCAGTGGACGAGGACGGCGTCCCCACCTGGAAGCCCTGGAAGGTCGCGCGCATCGCTCGCGACAGCACGATCCCCCCCAGGGCCCAGGCCCTGGAAACCTATCGGTTCCCCGTACCGGCCGCCGCCAAGGGCCCCCTGCGGGCCCGCGCCACCTTGCGCTATCGCTCCTTCCCCCAGGACGTGGCCGACCGGTACCTGGGCCGCCCCGGGCACGTCGTGCCCGTGGTGGACATGGCGGCCGACGAGGCGGTGTTGCCCCTGCGCCGCCGCTAGCGGCCTTCGACGAGGGCCGTGGCATGGAGAGAATTCCCCGGTTTCCCGAATCCTGCGAGGTGAGCCTCGAGCTGCGCGACGAGGTGGCGCCGGTGCTGCGCCGCGCGCGGGCCGGACTCTCCGAGTTCACCTTCGCCAATCTCTTCCTCTTCCGCAAGGCGCACGACTATCGCCTGAGCCGCTGGGACTCTCTGCTCCTGGTCACGGGCAGGGGGTACGGCGGGGAGCGCTATGCGTTTCCCCCCGCGGGAGAAGGCGACACCGGGGCGGCGGCGCGTGCGCTGTGCGCGCACCTGGAGGCCCAGGGCTCCCCCGGGTCGCTCTTCCCGGTGCCGGAGGCCTGGGTGGCCCGACAGTTCTCCTCCGGCTGGGCATGCCGGGCCGATCGGGATCAGGCCGACTACGTCTACTCCCGTGACGACCTGGCCTTCCTGCCCGGGAAGAAGTTCCACAAGCGCCGAAACCGTCTGGTCAAGTTCCTGCGGGAAGAAGCCGGGAGTTATTCGTTTCGGGAGCTCGGGCCGGAGCACCTGGGCCCGTGCCTCGACCTGGCCCGAGGGTGGTGCACGATCCGCTGCTCGGCCGACAAGCCCGCCACGTTCCTGGAGACCGACGCCGCCGTCGAGGCCCTCACCCACCGCGAGGCCCTGGGGCTCCGCGGGGGGGTAATCCTCCTGGGGGCCCGGGTGGCGGCTTTCTGCCTCGGCGAGGAGCTGGACCCCGAAACCTTCGTGGTGCACTTCGAAAAAGCCGAGCCCGAGCGCGAAGGCCTCGCCCAGCTCATCAATCGGGACTTCTGCCTCCACGCCCTCGAGGGCTACCGGTACGTGAACCGGGAACAGGACCTGGGCGACCCGGGGCTGCGCCAGGCCAAGGAGAGCTACCACCCTGTCTTCCTCGCCGCCAAGTACCGGGTGACGCCCGCCGGGCCCGGCCCGGCGTAGGGCGCGCCCGAAGGGACGCCCGAATCCACCACCTCTTTTCGGGGCGGGTTCGGGGAGCCCCGCAGTGCAGCGGCGCTGCGCATCGACCGAAGCGTACCCCGCTCGCCAGGAGGGTGACGTGGTGCGCGCCGGGTCTGTCGAGGCTGGGGCCTCGAATCATCGCGGATTGCGCGGCGGAGGGTAGGGGCTCCCCGAACCCGCCCACCGTTCGGCGGGTGGATCCAGGGACCAATGCACGGTTGCCCCGAGCCGCGAGTTCGGGTCTACTGTGCCCCGTGCCTTCGCGCCACCGGGAGAGCCATGGATATCCTCATCATCGATGACGAAAAGGGCATCCGGGAGACCATGGGCACGTTCCTGGCGGAGCAGGGCCACACCGTCCGGGTTGCCTCCACGGGCGACGAAGGGCTCTGGCTCCTGGAGGACCGCCCCGCGGAGCTCGTGCTCACCGACCTCAAGATGCCCGGCATCTCGGGCATCGACGTGCTCCGGCGGGTTCGGGAGCGTTGGCCCGGAACCGAGGTGGTTCTGGTCACGGGGTACGGCACCATGGACGACGCCGTGGACGCCCTGCGCCTGGGGGCCTACGACTTTCTCGTAAAGCCGGTGCGCCTGGCCCGGCTCGAGCTCCTCATCCGACACTGCGAGGAGCGGCTGCGCTTTTCCCGGGACAACCGCGCCCTGCGCGAGGTGGTGGAACGGCTGCGCGACCTCAACGAGCGCAAGGAGAAGTTCATTGCCCTAGCGAACCACGAGATCCGCACCCCGACCACCGTGGCAGCCGGGTTGGTGTCTCTCCTCGCCGGGAAGACCGCAGTCCTCTCCGAAGACCAGCGCCGCCTCCTGGAGTCGGCGGATCGTGCCCTGCGGCGCCTCAAGGAGGTGGTGGAGGATCTGGGGGACCTGGGCCTGAACCAGGCAGGGGGGCTCGAGCTCCACCCCACGGCCCAAACCGTGGGGGACCTGGCCCGGGGGGTGGGCGACCTGTGCCAGATGTACGGCACCTTGCGGCAGCTCTGCGTCACCTGGGCGTGCCGTGCCCCCGAAGACCTGGCGCTCCACGCCGACGTGCGCAAACTGCTGCGGGCGGTGGGGGCTCTGGTGCAGAACGCCGTCAAGTTCACCCCCGACGGGGGCCAGGTCGACGTGGAAGTGCGAACGGAAGGCCGGGATCTGGTCGTGGCCGTGGCCGATTCCGGGGTGGGTGTCCCGGAGGCCGAGCGCGAGAAGATCTTCGACCTGTTCTACGAATCGGCCGACGTACGCCACCACCGCACCTCCGGACACGAGTTCGGAGGGGGAGGCCTGGGGATCGGGTTGCCCCTGGCCCGCTCCATCGTGCGGGCCCACGGGGGCAGCCTCTCCTACGAGCCCCGCCGCGACGGGGGCAGCCTGTTTTGCGTCCGCCTCCCCCTGGAGGGCTCCGGCGGGCTCTCCCCGGGAACCCAGGCCTGACCATCCCGGGGCGCAGGGCGCTCTGCGCTCAAGATGCGCCGTCCTCTTGCCGATGCTCTGGGGGTCGGCTGTTCCTCACCCTGCCCCGGATAGACCCGTGACCTCGGAAGGCCGCGCCCCCGAGCCCCTCGCCCGATCCTGGGCAACGGTCGGCCTCGCGCTGGCCGGCCTTGCCGCCCTCGCTGCGATTGCGTGGCTCGCAGTCCAACTGCGCTTCGACGAGCGCAGCCGCACCGTGAGCAGCTGGCAGGTGCGCCTCGAGGGGCTCGCCGAAGGCCGCAAGCGCGCCGTGCAGAGCTGGCTCGCCGAGCGTCGCTCCGACGCCGAGGTTCTGGCCTGGGACCCCAACCTGGTAGACCTGTGCGCGGTGGGGACCTGTCCCAAGGGGATCGACCCCCACGCGCTTCGACAACACCTGGACAACCTGCTGCGTTTTGCGGGATTCCGGGGAGCATATCTCTTCACCCCCGGCGGCGAGCTGCTGCTCTCGGCCGAGGGGGCCGTGCCCCTCGGGTCTCGCGCCGCGGTGGCGGCCCGGCGTGCCGCACGGGAGGGGCGCTACCTCCTCCACGACCTCCACCACGCCGACGACGGCACGCCCATGGTGGGGTTTCTCGCCCCCGTCTTCGGCCGCGCCGGCGCCCCTGAGGGCCCCGAGGACGGTTCCGCGCTGGGGGTCGCGGGCCTCTACCTGGACCCGAGCGGCACCCTCTTCCCGGTGGTGGGAGGTCCGGAGCCGTGGGGCGTCACCAGCGTGGAGGTCTACCTGGTGAGGCGTACCCCCGAAGGCGCCGAGATACTCTCTCCCGTGCGCGGTTCCGCCCCCGGCCGGCTCCCCACGATTGGCTCCGAGCAGCTCGACTCCGCCGAGGTGGCCGCCCTGGAGTCGAAGGAGACGGTGGGCTGGTTCCGCGACTATCGGGGCGGCCGGGTCCTGGCGGCCGTGCGCTGGATTTCCGACGCGGGTTGGGGCCTCGTGGTGAAGGCCGACGAAGAGGAGGTCCTGGCGGCCTGGCGCCGCGCCATGGTGTGGGAAGCGGGCTTCCTGGGCGCCGCGCTCCTGTGCCTGGCCCTGGGAGCCATTGCCGCCCAGCGAACGTGGGCGGGGCGCCGCTACCGCTTGCTCCTGGAGGAGCTGCGAGATCGGGAGGAGCGGCTGCGAGCCCTGGCGCTGGGCTCCGACGACGTGGTCTTCATCAAGGACCCCGAGGGGCGGTTCGTCCTGGCCAACCCGGCCGCCGCCCGGGTGCTGGGGGTGGGCGTCGACGAGCTCCCCGGCCGGCGAAGCGCCGACCTCCTGCCCCCCCACGTGGCCGAGGTGCTCCAGGCCCACGATCAGCAGGTCCTGACCTCCGGCCGCTCCTACCACGGGGAGGAGTCGATTCCCGTAGGCGCAGAGGAACGCACCTTCCTGGCATCCCGCATCCCCCTGCACGACGGCCAGGGTCGGGTCACCGGGGTCGCCGGGATCCTGCGGGACATCACCGAGCGCAAGCGAAGCGAGCGGGCCTTGGCGCGCTGGGCCCAGACCCTGGGGGCCCTCTACCGCCTGGGCCGGAACCTGACCCTGGCGGGATCGGCGGAAGCCGCGCTCCAGTCCGTGCTCGACGGGGCCGTGGAGGCGCTGGGGGCCGAGGTGGCGGCCGTGTACCTGGCCGACGCAGCGGGAGGAGCCCTGGTCCTGGCGGACAGCCGCGGGCTCTCGCCGGAAGCCCGCGAGAAGTCCGCCCGGGTGCCCTTCGGCCACGGCCTTGCCGGGCGGGTCTTCTCCTCCGGGGAGGTCGCCCTCTTCGAGCACGACTCCTCCCCATCCGAGACGGCGCCGGAAAGCGCCTTTGCGCCGCAAGCCGCCGCGCTGGCCGCCGTGCCCCTGCGAGCCGAGGGACAGGTGCTCGGGGTTCTCACCCTCGGCTTTCACCGGCCGCGCCGTTTCCTTCCCGACGAACGAGACGCGCTCCAGGTGCTCGGCCACATGGCCGGTGTCGCGCTGGAGCGGGCTCGGGCCCGAGAGTCCCTGGAAGCCGAGGCCCGCCAGCGGCGACGGGCCGAGGCGCGGCTGCGACGTCTGCACGACGCCACCGCGGGGCTCACCGGCCAGGAGCTCTTCGCCGCCGTCGTCCGCGCCGTGCAGCAGGAGCTCGGGACCCGCTGGGCGATTCTCTCCCGGATCGAGGAAGGCGTGCGGGCCGTGCCCTTGGCCGCCCTGGACTGGGAGACCCAGGTGCACACACCCCCCTACGCCCTCGCGGGAACGCCCTGCGCCGACGTCGCCGCAACCCGCGAGCTGGTCTTCGTGCCCCAAGGGGCGGCGGCCCTGTACCCCGAGGACGCGGCCCTGGCCGAGAGGGGCGTGGAGAGCTACGCCGGAGCGCCGCTCCTCGACAGCCGGGGCCAGCCGGTGGGAGTCTTGTGCTGCCTCCACGACGAGCCCATCTCTCTGGCGGAGCACGGGCGCGACGTGCTCGGCCTGTATGCGCGCCGCGCCGGCGGCGAGGTCGAGCGCCTCTATGCGGAGCAACGCCTGGCCGAGACCCAACGGACCCTGGAAACCCTCATCCGCAACCTCCCGGGCGCCGTATACCGGTGCGGCTTCCGGCCGGAACGCCCCGTGGCGTACGTGAGTGCCGGGAGCCGAGCGGTGACCGGGCACCCTCCGGAGGTCTTCTCGGGAGCCGGCTCGCCGACGCTCACGGACCTGGTCGTGCCGGAAGACCGCCGCCGGGTCTGGCGGACCATCCAGAAGGCCGTAGCCGTAGGCCGTCCCTACGAAGTGGAGTACCGCGTTCACGACGCCGGCGGCGCGGTGCGCTGGGTGTACGACGTGGGCCGGGGGGTGGAGGACGCGGGCGCAGTACCGGGCGCCCTCGAGGGCGTGCTCTTCGATCACACCGAGCGCCGTTCCCTGGAGACCCAGCTCACCCACAGCCAGCGCATGGAGGCCCTGGGCCGGCTCGCGGGAGGGGTGGCCCACGACTTCAACAACCTCCTCACCGCCATCTCGGGCTACGCGGAAATTCTCGCCACCCGCCTGCCCGAAGGGGACCGGGAGCAGCGGGCTGCCCGGGAGATCCTGCGGGCCTCCGACCGCGCCGCCGATCTGACCCGCCAACTCCTCGCGTTCAGCCGCCGCCAGGTCGTGGAATCTCGGGTATTCGACCTGAGCGAGGCCGTGGGGGCAACGGCCCGGATGCTGGAGCGCCTCCTGGGGGACGACATCGAGTTCGTCGTGGACCTCGACCCCCTGGCAGGAACCGTGCGCGTCGATCCGGGGCAGTTGGAGCAGGTGGTCCTGAACCTCGCCGTGAACGCCCGCGACGCCATGCCCGGGGGGGGGAAGCTCACCCTGCGCACCTACCCAGCCCCCGAGCCTGCCCCCGGGCGGCTCCCCGAAGGCGGGCCGGCAGGCGCAACGGGGCCCCTTGCCGTGCTGGAGGTCCGCGACACCGGCGCCGGCATGCCCCCCGAGGTACTGGAACACATCTTCGAGCCGTTCTTCACCACGAAGGCGCCGGGCAAGGGCACGGGGCTCGGCCTCGCCAGCGTGTACGGCATCGTGCAGCAGGCCGGGGGGCGGGTGGAGGTGGTCTCCGCGCCCGGGACCGGCACGACCTTTCGGGCCTTCTGGCCGCGCTGGACCGGCGAGCCGGATCGGGAGCCGGCCCGAGAAGGCGCAGGGGTGGTGCGGGCCCGGGGGGAGACCGTCTTGCTGGTGGAAGACGAGGACGCCGTCCGGGAGGTGGCTGCCGAGCACCTGGCGTCCCGGGGTTATCGGGTGCTCTCCTGCGCGAGCGGAGCCGAGGCCCTCGAGCGGCTCGACGCCGGTGAGGCCGTGGACGTCATCGTCTCCGACGTGGTGATGCCGGGCATGAGCGGCCCCGAGCTGGTGCGGCGCGCGCGCGCCCAGCGGCCGGATCTTCCGGTCATCCTCGTCTCGGGGCACACCGGCGAGGCCCTGGCGGGCCTCGACCTGCAAGGCCCCCGCTCGGCGTTCCTCCCCAAGCCCTTCCGGCTCCTGGATCTGGAGCGCGCCCTAGACGAGGCCTTGGGCCACCAGGGGCACCCGACAGGCGATGAGTGAACCACCAAGACACGAAGACACGAAGAAATCTCACCCTTCGTGTCTTTGTGTCTTCGTGGTTCCAACCCTTCGTGCGCCCGGTGCGCTCCGCAGCAGACCCGCCGGGCGCCACTCGATCCCTGCTAGCCCGCTCGGACGCGGGCTTCCAGGGACCGGACCAGCTCGGCCATGCGGACGGCGCAGCGGGCGAGGAGTTCCTCGCCCTTGACCGCGCTGGCCTTGGAGGGATCTCCCCACACGCCCCCGGGCCAGTGGGGCCGCTTGTGCCGAGCGATGAAGGGCCGGGAGAAGCGGGGATACTCCTCGGGGCTCGTGCCCCTCACCCGGCCGGGGCCCAGGGCCAGGATCCGGCTCGTCTCGATCTCCCCCGCGTGGCCGTCGTCGGCGGTCTCCACGACGCCCCCTCGGCCGATCTCCTGGGCCCAGTGGTACTCGCACACCACCGCGACCTCGAGCTCGGCGCACGCCTCCACCAGATGCTCCCCCGCCTCCTCCAGGGCAGCCATGTGGAGCCCGCCCGCATGGCCCGACGCGACGAGGAGCCCGCGGATTCCCTGACGGTAGAGGCTTGTTCCCAGATCGAACACGAGCCGGCGAACGGTCTCCGGGGAGATGGAGAGGGTCCCCGGGTGGTCCCGGGTGCTGCGGCAGTACCCGTAGTGCACCGGCGGGCAAAGGAACGCGGGAGCGAGTTCCGCGGCGCGGCGGGCCACCTCCCACACCTGGTAGGTGTCGGTGGAGAGCGGCAGGTGGAGCCCGTGCTCCTCCACGCTCCCCACGGGGAGGATCGCCGTGCGGGTGCGGGTGAGACCGGCCTCGAACTCGGCCATGGTGATATCGGCAACGATCACCGGTGCCTCCTGTGGGGTTCGGGGGGTGCAGGGCTTGACTTGCCGCAGCGCAACCAGTACGTTTATCGATCCTTTTTCGGGCCGGGCCCGGTCCCAGCGGGTATGAGGAAGCCATGGTCACGGTGGCCGCCATCCAGGTCTCCGCCTCGGACGACGTGGAGCGCAATTGGCGCAAGGCGGCCCAGTACCTGGAGGCGGCGGCGGCACGGGGCGCGCGCATCGCCTGTCTGCCCGAACTGTTCTGCCTGCCGTGGTTCCCCCGCGACCGCGCCGACGCGGCGGCTCTCGCCCAGCCGGCCGACGGCCCCCTGGGACAGGCCGTCTCGGCGCTGGCTGCCCGCTGCGGGATCGCGCTGGTGTGCCCTTTCTTCGAGCGGGCGTCCGACGGTGTGTACCACAACGCGGCCCTCGTCGTCGATGCACAGGGGCGTTCGGCGGGCCTGTATCGCAAGGTGCACCTGCCCCAGCTCGCCCACTGGGAGGAAAAGCACCACTTTGCACCGGGGGATCTGGGGTTCCCGATCTTCACCCTGGAAGGGCTTCGGGTGGGGGTGCAACTGGGGTGGGACAACTTCTTCCCGGAGGGATTCCGGTGCCTGGCCCTGGGAGGGGCCCAGGTCGTCTTTCTTCCGAGCGCCGCCGCCTTCGCGAGCCAGCAGCGCTGGCTCGCGCTCGCCGTGAGCCACGCGGTCGCCAACGGCCTATACGTGGTTCGGGTGAACCGGGTGGGGAGCGAACGAGGGCTGGACTTCTACGGCGAGAGCTTCGTCGTGCGCCCCGATGGGGATC
>JBFLZB010000049.1 GCA_040756475.1 Thermodesulfobacteriota bacterium | reverse complement strand
GGTGGGGGGGGGGGTTGCCCGGGCGCCGGGGGGGGCGCCCCCGCCCCCCCCCCCCCCCCCGCTGCTCCGCAGCCGGAGCTCCGTTTCGTAACCGATCGCCCGTGCCCGGAACGTTTTGGGAACTCGGGACCCGAGGCACCCGTGCCCGCCGGCAAGTCAGGCGGACCTCCTTGCGCACGGGGCAGGCACGGCCTTTGCTGCACGAGCGGCTCAAGTGCGGACAAAAGCCGCCGATCGGTTTAAGGAGGCAGCCGGACGCCCCGGCTGTGCCCGAAGAGTGGAAACGGAGTCCCACCGGAAACCCGGGAAAGCACCGAGTTTCCGCACTCACGGAGCAGGAGGAAACCATGGACGGGTGGCAGGGAAGACCAGGAAGGGTGCTTCGACGGCTGGCGGCAGCGGCTGCCTTGTCGTGCGCGGCGGCGTCTGCTTGGGCCTCGGGGGCGATCGTCGTGACCGCAGCGCAGTGGCGGCCCGAGAACTCGGTGCTGCGCATCGAGGGCACGTGCACCAAGCCCGACGCGGTAATTCTGGTGCGGGACGCCGAGTCCCGGGCACTACTGGGCAGCGCCGCGGTGCGTGCCGATGGGAAGTGGATGCTCAAGCTCCGCGACCCGGGGGCGGTCCCCTCCCGAGCTCGGGTGGAGCTCGGTTCCCTGGGCGTGGAGTGCGATGTCACGGGGCCCGCCATGGCCCAGTAGTCTCCACGGAGAACGACGGTCCGGTAAACGGGCGGCCTGCAGGCCGCCCGTTTACGTCTTGGCCGCCGGGCGCTGCGCCTCCAGCACGAACCGCTCCTCGGCGTCGAAGGCCTTGCGGTACCCCCCGAGCACCGCGATGGCCGCGCCCAGCGAGGTGGCCGCCGAGATCATGAGGAGGACCACGATCTGGTAGGCGGCGGCCACCCGGGGGTCGGTGCCCGAGAGGACCTGGCCGGTCATCATGCCCGGGATGAACACCACCCCTGCGGCGCTCATGGAGTTGAGCGTGGGGATGAGGCCCGCCCGGAACGCCGCGCGGGCGCTGGGGCGCACCGCTTCCCACGGCGACGCCCCCAATGCCAGTAAGGTCTCGATCTGGGCCGACCGGGCCCGCAGGTCGCCGAAGAGCCGGTCCAGGCAAAGCGCCATCCCGTTCATGGAGTTGCCGACCACCATTCCCGCGATGGGAATCACGTACCGGGGCTCGTACCAGGGCTCCACACCCACCACCAGTGCCGTGACCGCGAAGGTCACCGCGAGCCCCGAGAGCGCAATGGCCCCCAGGCTGCGGGGAAAGAGCCCCGGGGGCCTGCCCTGGACCCGGGCGAGCAGCGTCTGGGCGCCGAAAAGCATCATCGCCGCCAGCAGTCCCGCCACGACCCAGGGATTCGAGACCCGGAACACCCACTGGAGCGCAAACCCCAGGGCGATGAGCTGGGCATAGGCCCGGGCCGCGGACCACAGGAGCGGCCGCACCATGCCCAGGGAGAGCGCCAGGGAGAGTCCGGCTGCCGCCACGAGGAATCCGGAAGCCAGCGCCAGCTCCCAGGGACCAATTGGGATCGCGCCGGTCACGGGGCCTCCTCGGCCAGCCCCTCGCCCTGGATCCGAAGCCGGCGGTGCACCCCATCCCAGGCAGCCGTGTGCCCCGCGACGAGCACGGCACGTCCCGCGGCCGCGAAGCGAAAGGTCCGTTCCGCGACGGCCTGGGAGGAGGCAGCGTCCAGGTTTGCGGCGGGCTCGTCGAGGAGGAGCACCTCGGGCTCCGCCAGCACGGTGCGCAGGAACGCCACCCGGGCGAGCTGGCCGAGGCTGAGCTCCCGGGTCTGCCGGGCGAGCGTCAGTTCGCCCAGCCCGACTTCTTCGAGCTCCCGAACTAGGACTTCCGGGGCCGGCGCCGGCAGTCCGCGCCGCACCCGCAGAGACCAGGGGGAGAGGAGGTCCTCGGCGAGGGTTTCGCCGGTGTAGACAGGGGGCGAGCTCAGCAGTCCGACCCGGGCCCGCCACTGCCGGGGCGATACGGAGCCCGCCGGCATTCCGCCCAGGGTGAGCTCCCCCGACCAGGGAACCAGCCGCGCCAGGGCTCGAAGGAGGGTGGACTTCCCCGAGCCGGAGGGACCCCGGAGCCAGACCACCTCCCCGGCCCGGAGCTCCAGGGAGACGCCGCGCAGCACGGCGCGCCCCCCCCGCTGCGTCTCGACGGAAAGGGCTCCGAGCAGGGCATTTGCTCCCGGAAGGGGGTCACCCACCGTCAACCTCCCAGGCCCCGTTCGTGGCCGATAGCTTCCTCTGACTCCGCGCCGCCCGGCGGGTTTACCCCGCGCGGCTACCAGGCTAGGCCCGGATGGGGAAAGCCGTGGCACAGGCCGGTACAGGTCGTGGGCGTACCCGGGGTAAAGGTGATATCGGTCGGCAAAGCTCCTCCCGTCACCGGCGGAGCGGCGACATCCGCGGGCGTCTCCCCGTCAAAGTGCGCCTCGGTGCCGAAGCCTCCGGTACTGTGGCAGACGTTGCAGTCGTTCAGGATCAGGGTCGAGTGCCCAAACCGGCCGTGCCGACCCGCCCGGTTGGGCCGCACGTCCCCTGCCGGGGCTCCCCCGTTGGGGGGCAGGCCATGGCACGAGACGCAGCCGGTTGGGTTCGCAACGGGGAAGGCGGGGTGGCACGCGGCGCAGGCAGGACCGGCCCCGCCCTGGAAGCTCACCCCGTGGCACAGGGCGCAGCCCACGCCGTCCAGCGCCGCGTCCCGATGGGAGAACGGCCCGTCGTACCAGTGCACGGTGTCTCGTCCGCCGGCGCTGGGGTGGGCGGTGCCGTCGTTGTGGCAGGCCTCGCAGCCCTGTCCGCCCGCCTTCAGGATGCCCACGTTGAAACGCGGGTTCGACCCCGGCCCCCCCGCCTCCCCATGGCATTCCTGGCAGGCGGCGAGATCGGCTTTCGCGTCCGGACCGTGGGCGACTGGGTCGAGGTAGCTTCCCTCCTCGTCGACCGGGTGCGTCAGGTTCCACGGGCGGACCGCGCCCGGATGGCAGCCGGCGGCCTGGGTGAGGCATCTGCCCAAGACGGCATCGTACCCCAGGGCGAGCGCAAGGGAAGCGGCGGGGCTCCCCTCGAATGCGGGCGTGTCGAGGGCCGAAAAATGCCCCGAAGCCAAGCGTGCCGCATCGTGGCACGCCCCGCACGTCGGGGAAAAATCCAATCCGGCCGCGTAGCCCTCGTGGGTCTCGTGCCGGCCGGAGAAGTAGCTGTTGGCCTCGGGTTGGCCGGCCGCGGCGCCCCGCTCGTGGCAGGCCCCGCACTGCGTCGCCACGTCCAGGGTTCCCCCGAGCCACGGCGGGGTCATCCGTCCCCCGTGGCAGCTCACGTTCGTGCAGGTGCCGCTTCCCGACGCCGGGTCGGCGGCGTAGCGGGCGGGCCCCCTCGTTCCCTGGTAGCGCGGCGTCAGAAGGGCTACGTTGGCCGGAGCGGCGGGGTCGTAGTGGTTCAAGGTGTCGCTTCCCGCACCCTGGTGGCACGCGGCGCAGCTCTGCGTGTCCGCGGTCAGTCCGCCGTGGCCACCGTGTGCTCCGGCCCGGTTGGGGCGCGCATTGCCTGCCGGGGCGGCCGCGTCCGGGGGCCGGGTGTGGCACGAGCCGCACTGGCCGGCGGCAAAGGCGATGGCTCCGGGCGCATTGTGGCACGCCCCGCAGGGCGTGGCTTCGCCCCCCCCGGTGAGGGTGTGGCAGCCGATGCACCCGGGCGCCTCCTCTATGGCGCGCAGCACGTGACTGGTCCGGAGGGTCCCGCTCGGGAGGAGCCACTGGGCGTTTACCGGATGGGGGGCGCCGTTCCACTCCTGGAGCTGCCCCGGATGGCAGCCGGCAGCGCTCGTGAGGCACGTCTGAGCCGTCGCGTCGTAGCCCATGTCGGCCCGGAGCGACTGCGCAGGGGGCTGCTCGAAATCGGGAGACTCCAGACCCGTGAAGTGGCCGGCCGCGAGCCGCACCGGGTCGTGACAAGCCGTGCACATCGCCTCGGCCGCCTGCAAGTGGAGCTCGTGGAGCCCGGAGTAGTAGCTGTTGGCTTCCGGCACACCCGCTCCCGTCCCGCCTTCGTGGCACGCCCCGCACTCGGCGTCGGCAACCAGCGTTCCCCCGAGCCAGGGCGGCGTGGTCTGTCCGCCGTGGCAGCTCACGTTGGCACACGTGCCGGTGCCCGATGCGGGATCGAAGTCGTACCGTACGCTGCCCCGCCTGCCCTGGAACTCGGGTCGCACGAGGGCCACGTCGGCGGGGATCTCCTGGTCCCAGTGGGCCGCAATTCCCGCTCCGGCCCCGTCGTGACACACGCCGCACGCACCCGCACCGGCCACCAGGCCCGTGTGGGCGTCGTGGGAGCCGGCGCGATTGGGCCGGGCCGCGGGGGCCTGCGAGGAGTCCTCCGGCGGCGCGCCGTGGCACGACAGACACGGCCGGTTCCCCGGAACCAAGGGATCGCCCCTCGTGTGGCACTGGAAACAGCTTACCCCCACTCCGCCCCCGGCAAGGTCGCTGCCATGACAGGCGGCACAGGCATCCGGCGTTCCCAACGAGACCGCCTCGTCCCCGTGGCTCACCAGGTACGCCTCCGGGTGCCCGGCGAAGGGAGGCCCCTCCAGGTGGCAGTCCAGGCACGCCACGCCCACCAAGCCGCCCCCGAGGTCGCTTCCATGACACCCCTTGCACGCATCCGCCCCCTGCGCGGCGCGAGCGTCCTCCCCGTGGCTGAGCAGGTAGCCATCGGGGTGCCCCGCAAGGGGGGGCCCGTCCAGGTGGCAGCCCAGGCAGGCCACGCCCACGATGCCACCGCCCAGGTCGGCGCCGTGACACGTCTGACATGCCTGCGCCGTATCTCCCCCGCGGGCGTCCTCCCCGTGGGTGAGCTGGTATCCCTCGGGGTGCCGGGTAAAGGGAGGCCCCTCCAGGTGGCAGTCCAGGCAAGCCACCTCGGCGATGCCCCCGGACAGGTCGGCTCCATGGCAGCCTCGGCAGGCATCGGCCGCACCCTGGGCGCCGGGCTCGGCGCCGTGGGTGAGCCGGTAACCGGCGGGATGGCCCGCAAACGGCGGACCCTCCAGGTGGCAGTCCAGGCAAGCCACGCCCGTGGAACCGCCGCCCAGATCGGTGCCGTGGCAGCTCCGGCACCCCGCCACCGGCCCCCGGGCGCCGGGGTCGGCGCCGTGGGCAAGCCCCCACCCATCCCGGTGGGCCCGGTCCACGGGGGCGTTTTGATCCGAGCAGGCCGCGCCGAGCACCAGCAGGGCCAGGGCTGCCAGCGACGTCCAAAGAAGCGAGCTCTTCATCGCAGTCCTCTCCTTCGAGCCTGCTCTAGCCGTGGCAGGGGGCGCAGTTCCTGGAAGCCTTCGGGTTGCCGTGACACCGAAAGCACGAGGTCGGGTCGAGCCGGGCGTCGATGCGGTGGCGCGAGAGGTAGTCGCCCCGGTGGGGGGTGCGCTGGTAGGTACCGGTCTGGTTCTTCAAGGAGGGCTTGAGCTCGCTGCGGGTCACGTGGCAGTCGTTGCAGAAGCTCTGGGCGTGGCACATGGCGCACACCGCCTCGTTCTGGTAGCTCGGCGCCCGGTGCTGGTTGGTCCAGTCCGGGGTGTGCACGAAGTTGGCGTACACCACCGTGTCGTCGGCGCGGTCGTGGCACTCCAGGCAGTCGGTGCGCCCCCTGCCCAGGGTCTCGGGGTGCACGTCGGGCAGGGTGTAGCGCTTGGGAAGGGAAGCGCAGGCGGCCACCAGGCCGGCCAGGACCAGGAGCGCGAAGATGGTCTTGAGCGTGCGTTCGGGCATGTGGGTGCTCCCCAGGGAAAGGGCCCGGGCCCATGGCCCGCAGCCGCGTCTCGGTTCTCGGTACGGCCCGGCTTACTTGGAGAAGAGGTACCGGACGGCCAGCATGCCCCTCACGTCCCGGTCGAAGTACGGGTCCGCGCTGTAGTCGCCCGAGAGCTTCACCTCCAGCGCATCCCGGAGAAAACGCCTCCCACCCCCAAGGGAGGCGAAGAGCGAGCGGTCCTCTCCCTGAATGTCGGCGTCGTAGCGCACATAGACCACATCGCCGCTCAGGAAGGCCGGCGTGCGGTCGTGATAGAACCAGGCCCTCCCCAGGGTGTAGCGGGTGTCGTCGGTGTCGCCGTCCATGACGCCGAGCTCGGCGCCCACCTGGGTGAGGCGAAGCACGGGCAAAATGGCCAGGACGGCGTAGTACCACGCGTCGTCGTCGCGTTCGCGGTAGTCGTACTTCTTGCCCTTGAGCTGTAGCTCGATGCCGCTCTTGGGGTACCAGGTCACCTCCCCGCTCACCACCGTGACGGTCTCGTGGGAGTCCTTCAGGAAGCGGAACGGGCCGCCGGTGTTTTCCCCGGTGTCGAAGAACGCGCCGTAGACAAACCTCTCGTAGGCGGGCCGCAGGAGGAAGTTCCCGAGTCGGATCCGCGCATCGTAGGCGTGCTCCTGCCACTGGTCGGTCTCGAGGTTGCGCACGGAGTTGCCCGAGAGCAGCACCGGCCACGGCAGGGTCACCGACGAGTCGATCCCCAGGGCCTGCTCCTGGCGGTCGCCGTCGTTGTCGACCCGTTTGTAGGAAAGTCCCACGTCGTACCAGTACCCCCAGTGGTGGCTGAACCGCCCGCCCCAGACACGGTCCCCGCTTCGGCCGTCCACGACCTCCAACGCCACCGGCTGGCCCGCGTATACCGAGAGGGAGAAGGCTGACGAGAGATCCCCCCGCAGGCTCAGCCCGTCCACGGCCTCGTTGGCCACCCCATCGAAGATGTGCATGCGCCCCAGCCGCGCTGCAAAGTTGGCCTCCGAACGCGTGTACTGGAGGTAGCCATGGAGCAGCTCGCCCTGGGAACGGTCGGCGAAGGTTTCGTTGTCGGCCAGATCGTAGCGGCCCCAGCCGTACAGGTGTACCGACAGCCCCTTGTCCTCCAGCTCCCCGGCTGCCACCCGCAGATACTCGTAGACAGGCAGCACAGTCTGGTCGTCCCCCTTGCGCGTATCCCGCTCGAAGTAGCGCACGAGGGTGTCGGATTCCACCTGGAACTGTGCGGGCTGCGCCAGCCGCGGCGCCCCCAGGGGAAGGGAAGCGGCCAGACAGAGCAGCAGTGCGTTCCTCAGCGGTCCTCTGTGCTGCATGGGTTCCTCCTGGTCGATAGGACGGTCGGCGGGCGCGGCGGCTCTCTTGGTCCCAAGCGGGGAGAAGCGCCGAACCACGGCCCGGCGGCCCGGCACCTTATACCAGGATCGCCAGGTGCGCCAGGACGGTTCGGCAAAGATCCAAGGAGCCCCTGTACGGCATCGCGTGCGGGTCCACCCGGGGCCGACGAGAAGGGTTAGAATCCACCTCCAAGTTCTGAGGCGGGGTCCGGGAGCCCTGCAGTGGAGCCCCGTGCCGCCTCGACCGAACGGGGGCAGCTCGACTCAACCAGTGGAGCTCGGCACACCGGCTCCGGCGGAGGCGCTCGTTCCGAACATCGCGGATTGCGGGGCGGAGCGGAAGGGCTTCCGGACTCCGCTCGCCACCCCGGGTCCAGGGGGGCCTTTCACCTTGCACGTCCGTTGAGCGGTCGCGTATCCTGGCGCCCATGCGAGACTGGGCATGCGCGAGCATCTGACAAAGTATTTCTGGGTCTTCACCCTCCTCTTCCTGGCCTCTGCGGCCTTCCTCGCGGCGCGGCTCTCCAGCGTTCTCCTTGCCAAGCAGCTGTGGGTTGCCGAGACGGGCGGCGCTCCGGCCGCGGCCCCGCGCGCCGAGCCGGCGGGCGGAGAGCGGCTGGGAGACTACCTTGTGGTCCAGGAGCGCAACGTCTTCAACGCGAACCCCAAGCCGGCCCGCCCCGAACCGCCGCCGGCCCCCCCGGCCGGAACGGCCCCCCAGTCCGCGGCGGCGGCTCCGGTCGCCCGTACGCCCTTGAACGTGACTCTGTTCGGGACGGCGGTGGTGGACGGGGGACTCTCCTTCGCCCTGGTCCAGGCGGCCAACGAGATCAAGCTCGTGCGGGCGGGGGAAGAGGTCGAGCCCGGAGCCCGACTGGTGGAGGTGCGGGCCGACCGGATCCTGGTGGAACGAGGGGGAGGCCCCGAGGAGGTGCTCTTGTACCCGCCCGAGGGCGCCCCCGGCGCACCGGCCGCGGCACCTGCCCGGGGCCGCGGCGCCGCCGCCCGGACCCAGGCGGCGGCACCTCCTCCCCCGGCGGCTCCGGCGGCCGAGACGGTGCGGCAGGTCGACGAGAACAACTGGCTCATCGACAGCCGCGAGATCGAGCAGGCCAGCGCCAACATGAGCCAGCTCATGACCCAGATCCGCGTGGTGCCGAACTTCGCCGACGGGCAGCCCGACGGGTTCAAGGTGTTCGCCATCCGCCCCGGAAGCCTGTTCAGCAAGATCGGGCTCCAGAACGGCGACGTCCTCAAGCGGATCAACGGGATCGAGCTCGTGGGCCCCGAGCAGGGATTCCAGGCCTACCAGGCGCTCAAAGACGAGACGTCGATCCAGATCGACCTGGTGCGCCGCAACGAGAACAAGACGTTCAGCTACGAAATCCGCTAGCCTCCCGCACACCCCGGCCCCCCGACGCACGGGAGCCCGACACACCCCGGAAGGAGTATGGACGGTGCGATTCCTGCGCCCCCTGCAATCCTGGAAGTGCCCGTCGGGGCTGCTCGGCCGGATCGGCCCAATCAGGCTGATTCGGCTGATCGGGCTGATCGGGCTGCTCGCCGCCCTCGCCCTCCTGGCCCCGGCGTCCCTCGACGCCCAGGAGCCGGACGGCCCGCCCCTGCCGGAGGCGGTGGAGGGGCCCATGGCCGAACCGGCCGCGCCCGACCTGCCCGAGGCGGTGGAGGGACCCATGGCCGAACCGGCCGCGCCCGACCTGCCCGAGGCGCCCCCGACACCTCCCGTGCCCGCAGTGGCCCCGCCGCCCCGGGCCCCGGCTGCGGCCCCGGCCCGGAACGCGGCAGACCGCCGGATCACGTTGAACTTCAAGGACGCGGAGCTCAACGCCGTGGTCCAGTTCATCTCGGAGGTGACGGGCAAGAGCTTCATCCTCGACGCGGACCAGCGCCAGTGGGGCAAGGTCACCCTCATCAGCCCCCTCCAGGTGACCGCCGACGAGGCCTACGAGATCTTCCAGGCCATGCTGAACCTGAAGAACTTCACCATCGTCCCCTCGGGCAGGGTCTACAAGATCGTCCAGACCCAGGTGGCCGCCCAGACCACGGTGGAGACGGTTCGGGAGACCGTCGCGCCCGGTGAGCGGGTCGTGACCCGCATCATCCCCCTCCAACACGTGGACGTGAACGAGATCGTGCAGGTGATCTCACCCCTCGTGTCCAAGGGCAGCCCGGTCATCGCCTACCCCGCCACCAACACCCTGATCGTGATCGACTCCAACGCCAACATCGAGCGGCTCCTGGATATCATCCGGGCCCTGGACGTGGAGACCGTGAGCACGGTGCTCGAGATCATCCCCATGCGCTACGCCGCCGCGGATGCCATGGCGAAGAACCTGACCCAGGTGATTGCCGACCGGGGTGTCCAGGCCCGCCGGCGGGCACCCGCCCGCGGACAGGCCCAGGTGCAGCAGGTGCAGACGGAGGCCGCGGCGGTGAAGATCATCCCCGATCCGCGCACCAACGCCCTCATCGTCATCGCGGACCCGACCACCATGACCGACATCAAGGCCATGATCCACGCGCTCGACGTGGAGATCCCCAAGGGCTCCGGAAAGATCAACGTCTACTACCTCAAGTACGCCGACGCGGAGAACGTGGCCTCGGTGCTCACGGCCATCTCCAAGTCGGCGGGCACCCGGCCCCGTCCCGGCCAGCCACAGGCCGCGCCCGCCGCCCGGGCCACCGCCACCGGCGAAGCCAGCGTGGAGTTCGAGGAGCCCGTCCAGATCACCGCCGACAAGACCACCAACTCGCTGGTCATCATCGCGAGCCCCCAGGACTACGAGATCCTGCAGGACGTGATCGAGAAGCTCGACATCCGCCGCCCCCAGGTGCTGGTGGACGCCCTCATCGTGGAGATGAGCTTCGAGAAGGCCCTCGAGCTCGGCGTAGAGTGGCGAACAACGGAAGATCCGCGCGGTGGGGGCACTACGGGGTTCGGTTCAACCAACTTCGGCAACATCGGCAACGTGGCGGTCGGCGGCCCCCTGGCGGTGCCCCAGGGGCTGGCCCTCGGGGTCGTCAAGGGAACCATCTCCTTCGGGGGCCGGGAGTTCCTCAACGTGGGGGCGCTGCTTCGGGCCCTCCAGACCGACGCCGACGTGAACGTGCTGAGCTCTCCCCATCTGATCACCACCGACAACGAAGAGGCGGAGATCGTGGTCTCCGACAACATCCCCTTCAAGACCAGCGAGAAGTTCGACTCCCTGGGGAACCCCATCTCCACCTTCGAGTACCGCGACGTGGGGCTGACGCTGCGCTTCACCCCCCAGATCAACGAAGACAACTTCGTGCGGCTGCGGCTCTTCCAGGAGACGAGCCAGATCGTGAACACCGCGACCGGGGGGAGCACCAACGCGCCGTCCACCACCCGGCGGTCGGCCAAGACCACCGTGGTGGTCCAGGACCAGACCACGGTGGTCATCGGAGGGTTGGTGAGCGACGACACCCAGATGCGCTCCTCCTCGGTGCCCTGCCTGGGAGACCTGCCCCTGCTCGGGTACCTGTTTCGCAGCACCCGGCAAACCAGCCAGAAGAAGAACCTCCTCATCTTCCTGACGCCCCGCATCGTGACCAACATGGCGAAACTCGAAGAGGTGAGCCAGGACAAGCGCACCCTCTATGAAGAACACGCCACCACGCCGGGGGAGGGCCCAACGGCTCCGGTGGAGAAGCTCGAGCACTATCTGGACCGGCTCAAGGGGACGAGCCAGCCGTGACCGCCAGGCCTTCCCTGGGCGAGTTCCTGGTGGCGCGGGGGCTCGTCGGCGCCGAGGGCCTGGCCCGGGCCCGCGCCAGTCAGACGGAGAAGGGGGGAACCCTGGCCGAGGCCCTGGTTTCCCTGGGCCTGATCGACCCGCAGGCGCTCCTCGAGGCCCTGGGAGAAGCCTTCGGCATCCCGCTGGCTTCCGAGATCCGCCCCGCCGAGATCCCCGACGCCGTCGTGCGCCCGGTGCCCATCCAGTTCGCCCGGCGCCACCGGGTGCTTCCCCTGGGCGAGGAAGGCGGGGCGGTCACCGTCGCCCTGGCGGACCCCGAGGACCTGGGGGCGCTCCACGACCTGCGGGTGCTCCTCGGCCGGCCCGTGGCGCCGCGCCTGGCGCCGGCGGACCAGATCCTCTCGGCCATCAACCGGGTGTACGAGCTCGGCTCGGACCGGGCCGGGGACTTGATGGAGGGCCTGGAAGACGCGGGCCTCGACGCCCTGGCCCACGAGATGGAGGAGCCCAAGGACCTCCTGGACGCCTCCGACGAGGCGCCCATCATCCGGCTCGTGAACGGGATCCTGTTCCAGGCGGTGAAGGACCGCGCCAGCGACGTCCACGTGGAGGCCTTCGAGCGCGAGCTCCAGGTCCGCTACCGCATCGACGGGGTGCTCTACCCCGTGCTCACCCCGCCCAAGAGCCTGCAAGCCGCCGTCACCAGCCGCATCAAGGTCATGGCCGGGCTCGACATCGCCGAGAAGCGGCTTCCCCAGGACGGGCGCATCCGCATCAAGATCGCCGGCAAGGACATCGACATCCGCGTCTCGGTGCTGCCCACGGCCCACGGGGAGCGGGTGGTGATGCGGCTCCTGGACAAGTCCGCGGTGCTCCTGGACCTGGAGGAGCTGGGGCTCGGGGGCGAGCGCCTCGAGGCCTTCAAGAAACTCATCACCCGCCCCTACGGCATCCTCCTGGTCACCGGCCCCACGGGCTCGGGGAAGACCACCACCCTCTACGCGGCCCTCTCCCGCATCAACTCCGAGGACATCAACATCATCACCGTGGAAGACCCCATCGAGTACCAGCTGCGGGGCATCGGGCAGATCCACGTGAACCCCAAGATCGATCTCACGTTTGCCGCGGGCCTGCGGTCCATCCTGCGTCAGGACCCGGACGTGATCATGGTGGGGGAGATCCGGGACGGGGAGACCGCGGAGATCGCCATCCAGGCGAGCCTCACCGGACACCTGGTCTTCTCGACCCTCCATACCAACGACGCCGCCGGCGCCGTGACCCGCCTGGTGGACATGGGGATCGAGCCTTTCCTAGTCTCCTCCTCGGTGCTCGCCATCCTGGCCCAGCGCCTGGTACGGGTGCTCTGCCTCGACTGCCGCGAACCCTACCTGCCGCCGCCCGAGGGGCTGGCAGAGCTGGGCCTCAAGGCCTCGGACCTCCCCGAGGGACACCTCTACCGGGCCAAGGGCTGCCCGCGGTGCATGCAGACCGGGTATCGGGGCCGGTCCGGGATCTACGAGCTCCTCACCGTGGACGAGGGCATCCGGGCCCTGATCATGAAGGGGGCCGACTCGGCCACCATCAAGGACGAGGCCCGGCGCCGGGGCATGCTCACCCTGCGCGACGACGGCACCCGAAAGCTCCTGCGGGGCATCACCAGCGCCGAGGAAGTGCTGCGGGTCACCCAGGAAGAAGCGATCTAGGCTGTGCCCGTCTTCGAGTACGAGGGCCTCGACGCCCGGGGCCGAACCACCCGCGGGATCGTGGATGCAGACGGTCCCCGGGCGGTTCGCGCCAAGCTCAAGCGCCAGGGCGTGTTCGCCACCCGGGTCGCCGAGGTGCGCCGCCGGGAGGGCGCCGCGGCCAAGGAGCGCTCCCCCCTGCTCTCCCGGGGCGTCCGCGTGGGAGAGCTGGCGCTGCTCACCCGCCAGATCGCCACGCTCCTGGGGGCGGGCCTGCCCCTGGTGGCCGCCCTGGGGGCCCTCCTGGAGCAGACCGAGAACCAGCGCCTGAGCCGCATCCTCTCCCAGGTGCGCGAAGGGGTGAACGAGGGCAAATCCTTCCACGAGGTACTGGGGGAGCACCCCCGCTCCTTTCCCGAGGTCTACCGCAACATGGTGCGTTCCGGAGAGGCGAGCGGCACCCTTCCCCTGGTGCTCAGCCGGCTGGCCGACTTCCTCGAGGGATCGGTCGCCTTTCGCCAGAAGCTCCAGGCCGCGCTGGTCTACCCCATCCTCATGACGCTCCTGGGGGCGGGGATCCTGTGGTTTCTCCTCACGAGCGTCGTGCCCCGGGTCACCAGCATCTTCGACGACATGCAGAAGGCGCTGCCGGCGCCCACCCGCATGCTGCTCGCCACCAGCAACGCCTTGCAGGAGTATGGGTGGATCGCGGTACCCATCCTCCTCCTCGTCTTTCTCGGCCTGAGGCGCTACGGCCGGACCCCCGCCGGGCGCTACGTGCTGCACGGCCTGGTGCTCCGGACTCCCGCCCTGGGGCGCTTCGTGCGCCTGGTGGCGGTGAGCCGCTTCTCCAAGACCCTGGGGACGCTCCTCACCGGAGGGGTGCCGCTCCTGACCGCTCTCGACATCTCCCGGGCGGTGCTCGGCAACGCGGTGCTGGAACGGGCGGTGGAGCAGGTGCGCGACGACGTGCGCGAGGGACGCAGCCTGCGCGACGCCCTGCGCGCCACCCGCCAGTTTCCGTCGGTGATGTGCCAGATGGTCGGGGTGGGAGAGGAGAGCGGCTCGCTGGACGAGCTCCTGCTCAAGGTTTCCGACGCCTTCGAGGGGCAGGTGGAGGCCGCGGTGGCTACCTTGACCTCGCTCCTCGAACCCCTTATGATCCTCGGCATGGGGCTGGCCGTGGGCTTCGTGGTCCTGGCCATCTTGCTGCCGATCTTCGAGATGAGCCAACTCGTCGGCTGATCCCTCTCCCTCCACATCGAGAACGCCCGTGATCAAGCGTCGCCGCGACGCCGGCTTTACCCTCATCGAGCTCCTCGTGGTGCTCACCATCCTGGGCCTCCTGGCGGGGCTCGTGATGCCCCGACTGTTCGGCCGGGGCGAAGAGGCCAAGATCACCGCCGCCCGGGTCCAGATCCGGGTCCTGGAAGACGCGCTGCGCCAGTTCGAGGTGGACAACGGCTTCTACCCCGACACCGAACAGGGCCTCGATGCCCTGGTTCGCGAGCCCACCGTGGGCCGGGTGCCCGGCCGGTGGCGCCAGGGGGGCTACCTGGAGAGGGGCGTGGTCCCCAAGGACCCCTGGGGCAACCCCTACGTCTACCTCTATCCCGGCAGCCACGGAGATTTCGACCTCCTCTCCTACGGGGCCGACGGCGAGCCCGGTGGCGAGGGCAGTTTCGCCGACATCGCCAACTGGGAACTCGAGTGACCCTCTCGCGCCGCGGCTTCACCCTCGTGGAGTTGGCGGTGGTGCTCTTCATCCTCGCCGTCTCCCTCTCGATCCTCCTTCCCCGCCTGCCCGGGCTGAGCCAGGGCCGAAAGAACGCCGCCCTGCGGCAGCTCGCGGCGGTGGCCCAGGCCCTCCACGAAGAAGCCGCGTTCAAAAAAAAAGCCTGGCTCTGATCTACGACTTCGAGCAGCAAAGCTACCGGGCGGGGCAGTGGGACGAAGAGGCCCGCGACTACCTGGACGCGCCCGGGCTCCCGGCCGGACTCGTGCGCCTGCCCGAGGGGCTTCGGCTGCGCGAGGTGGAGAACACGGTGGACGGCCGGGTCGCCCGGGATCGGGCGCTCACCCACTTTCTTCCCCAGGGCTACGCCACCCCCACGTGGGTGCACCTGGAGGACGACGAGGGAAACCCGTACACCGTGGTGATCCGTGCCCTGCCCGGGCAGGTGGGAATCTACGATGGCCGCGTGGATCCGGACTAGGGCCTGGCGCGCTGCCCGCGGCGGGTTGCGCGTCGGGGACGCCCAGGAGCCGCAAGGCGCCGGGGCCGCGGGGGGAAGCCCGGTTGTTTCGGCCTCCCGGGGCCGCAGGTCCCCGATGGGATTCCTCCGGGGAGCCCGCCGCGGCTTCACCTTCCTGGAGCTCCTCGTGGCCCTGGCCATCCTCGGGGCCTCCTTTACCGTGCTCCTCTCGGCCCACACCTCCGCCGCCCGCCAGGAAGCCCGGGCGCGGCGCCTCATGACCGCGACGCTCCTGGCCCGCGAGGCCCTCACCGAGACCGAGGTGGAGGGGTTTCCGGAGCTGGGAGAGGAACAGGGGGACTTCGGGGAGGAATTCCCCGACTACTCCTGGGCACGGCGGGTGGAGACCACCGAGTTCGATCGGGTCCGCCTGGTGCACATCGAGGTGTTCTGGCCCGAGCGGGGCGACCGCACGTCCACCGAGATCGTGTACTACGCCGTGGGGGAAGAGCCGTGAGGCGGGGCTTCACCCTCCTGGAGGTTCTGCTCGCCCTGACCCTCATGGCGCTGGTGCTCAGTTTGATCCAGGGCGCCTACTCCGGCGCCTCCCGCTCCCGCGCCCTCTCGGGGGCCGAGTCCCGCGAGGTGCACGCCGCCACGGTGGCGCTGGACCGCCTGGCCAACGAGCTCGCCTCCGCCTTCACCTCGACGGCCTCCCCCTTTCGCGCCCGGGCGACGCGCTTCGTCGCGGCGAGCGGCTTCGACGGCTGGTCCACGCTGACCTTCGTGACCCGGCTCCCATCCCTGCCCGGCTCGCTGCCCGGGGGCGAGGCCGAGGTGGGATACCTTGTGGAGCGCGACGGGGACGGCGTTCCCAGGCTGCGGCGGCGCGAATCCCGCGACCTGGACGGCGACCCCGAGGAGGGCGGCATCCCCTACGAGGTGCTTCCCCACGTCTCCCGCTTCGAGGTCCGCTGCTACGACGGAACGGAGTGGCTCGAGGACTGGGACACCGAGGGACGGGAGGAGGAGCCCCGGCTGCCCCTGGCCGTATCGGTGGAGGTGGCGTGGCAGGCCGGCGGAGGGGAAGAAGAGGAGCGCATCCTTCGCACCTCCACGCCCCTGTACCGAGCCCAGAAGGCGACCCCGTGAGAAGAGGATCCGAACGGGGCGCCGCCCTGCTCCTGGTGGTCCTCCTCATCAGCCTCCTGGCGGTGCTGGTGGTGGAGTTCCAGCGGGAGGCCCGGCTCAAGCTGCGGTCCGCGGGCAACCTGCGCGACGCCCTCCAGGCCCACGCCCTCCTGCGCTCCGGGGTGGCGGTGGGCTCGGTGCTGCTCCTGGCCGACGCCGAGGAAAGCGCGGTGGATCACCGGGGAGAGCTGTGGAACGCCCCGATCCCGCCGGTGCCCCTGGGGGACGGGAGCCTCTCGGTGGGGGTGGAGGACCTGGACGGGAAGTTTCCCCTGGGGTCCCTGGTGGACGGGGCGGGCAAGGCCGTGCCGGCCCAGGTGGCGGCCTACCGGCGCCTGTTGAGCGCCCTGGAGCTCGAGAGCGCCGATCCCGCCGATCTGGCGGACGCGCTGGTGGCCTGGATCGACGAGGACCAGGACGGCCCCTTCGAGACCCACCCCGACCTCACCGTGCCCAACGCGCCCCTCGAGCACCTGGAAGAGCTGGCGCGCGTGGAGGGCTACACCCCGGAGGTGCTCCGCAGCCTGCTGCCCCACGTGGACGTGCGGGCAGACCGGGCCATCAACGTGAACACGGCCACCGTGCCCGTGCTCCTGAGCCTCCACGACGCCCTCCTCCGAAGCGACGTCGAGGATCTCTACGAAGAGCTGGGGGAGAGCCACGTGGAGCGGATCGCGGACCTGCGCACCCACGCCGCCTTCGCCGGCATCGCGAACTTCCCAGCCCTGGCCCAGAACCTCAAGGTGGAGAGCACGCGGTTTCGGATGTACCTGAGCGCCGACGTACCCGCGGCGGCTCTCAGCCCCGTGATCCGCCAGGCCCGGGCCGTGCTCCAGAGGGATCGGACCAAGAAGGAGGTGCTCCTGGTGGACTGGATCGAGGAGTGAGAGTGGGGAGGCGAACATGGCCGACTGGAGGCAGCTGACCGGGAAGGCGGTGCGTGTGATGGCCGCGGGGGTGGAGTACCGGGGGATCGTGGTGGAGCTGGGGGAGACCGCGCTGCTCCTGCACAGCTTCACCGGGGCGGTGGAGATCCCATGGGAGCGGATCACCTCCCTGGAGGAGGACCCGAGCGCAACGTCGGGCGTGCCGGACCGTTAGGCCCCGGGCTCCTCCTCGAGGCCGAGGAAGCGCAGGAGCCCTGCGTAGGTGCGGTTCACCACCTGCTCGGGGGCGATGCCCGCCGCGGCGGCCACCTGCCATGCGTCCCCCACCTCCCCCACCTGGCAGGCCACGTGGGCATCGGAGGCCAGGCTCACCAGGCCCCCCTCCCGGGCCACGGCGGCCGCCAGGGCGCTGCACGTCTCGAGGCTCCCGTGGCGGGACGACCCGAAGGAGGCGTTGTTGATCTCCAGGGCCACCCCGAGGCCGCAGGCGGCTTCCGCCAGGGCGGGCACGTCCACGGGAAACGCGGGGTTGCCCGGGTGGGTGAGCACCCGCACCCGGGGCTGCTGCATGGCCCCCACCAGGGCGCGGGTGTTCTTGACGGGGCTCGAGGACTTGAAGCCGCACCCCTCGTGGAACCCCACCATGGCGTAGTCGAGCCGGTGGAGGACTTCCGCGGGCAGATCCAGCCCCCCCTTGCCGTCCACCAGGTTCGCCTCCACTCCCTTGAGCAGCCGGACTCCGTGGAGGGTCGGGGGGAGGAAGCGCAGGGAGCGGAAGTAGTAGATGTGCGGCCCCCCGGGGAGCGCCGGTCCGTGGTCCGAGAGGCCCACGGCGCGCAGCCGGCGCAGCGCCGCCTCCCGGGCGATCTCTTCCACGGTGGAGAAGGCGTGGCCGCTGGCCACGGTGTGTACGTGAAGGTCGGCCTGGATGCGCATGGCGGGTGCATTCTAAACGCGGCGGGCCCGCGCAACAAGGAACCCATGGAAGCCATGGACATCGACGCCTTCTTTGCCCCCTCGGGCCCCCTCTCCCGGTGCCTCCAGGGGTACGAACCCCGCACCGGCCAGGTGGAGCTGGCCCGGGCCGTGTACGACACCCTGCGCCAGGGCGGCGTCCTCCTGGCGGAGGCCGGCACGGGCACGGGAAAGACCCTCGCCTACCTCGTCCCCGCGCTCCTGGCGGGCAAGAAGGTGGTGGTGAGCACGGCCACCAAGACCCTCCAGGGCCAGCTCCTCCAAAAAGACGTGCCGCTGCTGGCCGCGGCCCTGGGGCGCCCGGTCTCCGTGGCGCTCCTCAAGGGCCGACAAAACTACCTGTGCCTGCGCCGCTTCGAGCAGTTCCGCGCCCAGCCCCTCTTCCGGTTCACGGCCGAGGCGAAGCTCTACCGGCGCCTGGAGCGCTGGGCCGGGGCCACCCGCACCGGGGACCGCTCCGAGCTCCACGACCTCCCGGACGACTTCGGCCCCTGGCGCGACGTCTGCTCCACCTCCGAGACCTGCTGGGGCGGCAAGTGCCCCCGGGAGGAGGAGTGCCACCTGGGGACGCACCGCCGCGCCGCCCAGCGGGCCCAGGTCGTGGTGGTCAACCACCACCTCTTCTTCGCCGACCTAGCGGTGCGCGCCGCTTCGGCCGGGGAAGTGCTGCCCCGGTACGAGGCGGTCGTCTTCGACGAGGCCCACCACCTGGAGCCCGTGGCGACCCAGTACTTCGGCGTCCGGGTGGGCTCCCACCGCTGGGGGGACTTTTCCCGCGACGCCGCCGCGGCCCTGGGAAAGCAGGACGCCGCCCTGGCGCAGGCCCTCTCCTGCGCCGCCGAAGCTGCCGAGCAGCTCTGGGCAAACCTCCCCCGGGCGGAGACGTCCCTGCGGCTTCGGGGGGCGCTGCCGCCTGCGCCCCGTGCCGCCCTCGCCGGCCTCCTGGAGGCCCTTTCCCACTGGATCGACCGACTCGCCCCCCGGCAGGCTTCGAGCCAGGAGTGGGAGTCCCTGTTCCGGCGCAGCCGGGAGCTGCGCGACGATCTTGCCCGCTTCGCCGCCGGCCCCGAGCCCGGCGAGGTGCGCTGGGTCGAGAACCGGGGCCGGGCCGCCACCCTCCACGCGGCACCGGTGGAGGTGGGCAGCACCCTGGGCGCCAAGCTCTTTTCGGGACCCGCGCCGGTGGTCCTGACCTCCGCCACCCTGCGGGCCGGGGGAAGCTTCGCGTACCTCGCCGCCCGCCTGGGCGTGCCCGAGGGTGCGCGGGAGTCCGCGGTTCCGAGCCCCTTCGACTTCGCTCGTCAGGGGCTGCTCTACGTTCCCGCCGGCATGCCCGATCCGGCGGATGGGAGCTTCCCGGCCCGGGCCGCCGAGGAGATCGCCGCCCTGCTCGCGGCGACCCGCGGACGGGCGTTTTGCCTCTTCACCTCCCATCGGGTGCTGCGGGCCGTGGCCGAAGCCCTGACCGGGCGCCTCCCCTACCCGCTCCTCGTCCAGGGCCAGGCCCCGCGGGAGGTGCTGCTCGACGCCTTCCGGCGCGACACCCACTCGGTGCTGCTCGGCGCCCAGTCCTTCTGGGAGGGGGTGGATGTGCCGGGGGAGTCCCTCTCGGCCGTCCTCATCGACAAGCTCCCTTTCGCCACCCCCACCGAGCCCCTCGTGGAGGCGCGCATCGAGCGGGCCCGGGCGCTCGGGGAGTCCCCCTTCTCCTCCTACCAGCTCCCGGCCGCGGCCATGGCGCTCCGCCAGGGGGTGGGGCGGCTGCTGCGCCGCGTCACCGACCGGGGCGTGGTGGCGATCCTCGACCGGCGGCTCCTGGAAAAATCCTACGGCCGTTTTCTCCTCGACAGCCTCCCCCCTTTCCCCGTGACGCGGCGCCGGGAGGACGTGGCGGCGTTCTTCGGGGAGGCGGAAACGCCCTCGCCTTGAACGAACTGGCCCGCAGCTTGACCGCCCCACCCCCTGTGTGTACCGTACACACCATGACCAGCGCGGGGGTGATCCGGCGGCTGGAGGCCGAGGGGTGGGTCCTTCATCACGTGAAGGGAAGCCACCGCCAATTCAAGCACCCGGAGAGGTCCGGCAAGGTCACGGTGCCCCACCCCGAGAGAGACCTCCCGGTGGGCACCCTGCGCAGCATCTACCGGCAAGCCGGCTGGGAATGGAGGTGAGGAGCGTGCGGTACTCCGTCGTCATCCACAAGGACCCCGGGAGCGGTTACGGCGTGACCGTGCCCGACCTGCCGGGCTGCTTCTCCGCGGGGGAGACCCTGGACCAGGCGCTCGCCCTGGCCCGGGAGGCCATCGAGTGCCATCTGGAAGGGCTCCTCCTCGACGGCGATCCGATCGCCGAGCAGCGCCCCCTGGAGGAGCACCAGGCCAATCCCGACTATGCGGAGGGGGTGTGGGCCCTCGTGGACGTGGATCTCGCCGCCTTGGGCGACCGGGCCGAACGGATCAACATCACCCTACCGCAACGGGTCCTCGCCCTCGTCGACGCCCACGCCAAGCGGCACGGCGAGAGCCGCTCTGGGTTCCTGGCTCGCGCGGCCCTGGAAGAGCTGCGCCGGGAGCACGGGTGAGGGGGGCGCGGGCGGCACCGAGACTTCCGGCGGCGGTATCGGGGGTAGGCTGCCGCCGACAGTCTGCAAGTTCCGGCAGGCCAGACCCGGTCGGGACCCGATTGCGCCTGCGCCTCCCCTCTGCTAGCGTTCCGCTCCCGTAGCCCGGAACTCCGATCTCCTGGGCGGCCGGGCGGGAGGAGGCGATTCATGAAGGGGACGACTGCCCTCGCGCTGGTTCTCGTGACCCTCGCCGGCTGCACCCGCCCCATTGCGGCGTTCTCTCCCCGGCGTCCCGGCACGCCGGCCCACCGGGAAGCCCAGGCCGTGGAGGCCTGCCTCGGCTGCCACGACCCGGCCCAGCTACCCCGCCACGGCGGCCTGACGGACTGTCTGCGCTGCCATCGCCTGGCACCCGGAGGCTGACATGAGAGCGTACCGCGTCGTGCTTTCCCTGCTCGTCCTCTGCCTGGCCTCCTGCGGGCCGATTCTCGGCCAGGCCATGCGGGCAACCGAGGGCATCCGGTCCTTCGAGGTCACCGAGGGGCACCTGGGAGACCTCCCCACCGGGGTCCAGCTCCTGGTCTTCGGACCGTTCGCCAAGACCGACGCCGCCTTCTACATCTGCCGGGGCGAAGACGCGGCCGATTTCGCCCTGGCGCTGCGGGACGCGGATCTCTTTCGCACCGAGCTCTACCTGGAGCGCGACTACGATCGCCTGGAAGCCACGGTCCGGGGGCTACGGGAGAAGACCCCCCCTCAGCTCCAGGCAGCGCTCGGGCTCACGGCCCCGCCCGACCTCCTGCTCTTCGGCACCCTCCTCCACCGGTCCATGATCGTCGCGCCCACCCGCGGGGTGATCACCGACGTGGGCTACCGGCTGGAGTTCTTCGACCCCGGGACCCGCCGATCCGTGACCGTCGAGATCGCCGCCAAGGAGCCCTTCGAGCGGGCCGTGACCGAGATCACCCGAGAGCTCGCCGAGCGCCGCGCCCGCGCGCCGTGACGCCCACGCTACCACCCGCCACCCACCCCAAACCCGAGCTTCTGGCCCCCGCAGGGTCCTGGGAGGCCTTTCTGGCCGGGCTCGAGGCCGGGGCGGACGCCTTCTTCTGCCTGGGCCTCCAGGAGTGGAGTGCCCGGGGCCGGGCGGTCCCATGCAGGCCAAGGGCAGGTCAGCGGGCTGCCCAGAACGCCACGAGGTCCCTCACCCGGCCCGCGGACCGCTTGCCCAGCCAGAACTCTTCGCTCTTCCAATAGACCATCGTCAGCGGCTTCGGCATGGTGACCTCCTCGTCGCGTCCTGGCTCAAGTCTAGCTCCAAGATTCACGCAGCGAGAAACAGGGCTTCGGCTGGCTGTCTGGCCCGCCCCAGGGCGACCAGGGGGAGTCCGGCGTGGCGAGGCTTCACTGGAACAGGGGCGCGAGCCTGGCCAACACCTCTTCCATGAGGGGCGGCGGCACACTCTCCACCCTGCGCGCGTCCCGCGCGGCGAGATCCAGAGCGCGCGGCTGGTCGCACCGCACCACTCCGGTGGTCCGAGTGCCCGCCAGCGGTACGGCGAAGCCCGCCGAACGCGCGAACGTGCCCCCCGTCGTGATGGGTACGACGATGGGGGTCTGGGTGAGGCGGTTGAAGGCGGTCGGCGATACGATCAGCAGCGGCCGGTGCCCCCGCTGTTCGTGGCCAGCGCTGGGGTCGAGCGCCACCCAGTAGATGTCGCCCCGTTCCATCAGAGCAGCTCTTTACCGACGGGTTTGTCTTCGAGCCACGCCCGATCGTCCTCCGTGAGCTCCGCCGAGGCGTCACATTGGGCGAGCAACTCGTCCAGAGTGTAGTGAGGCCGGGGCTTGGGGTCGACGACCAAGCGGCCGGCGTCCACCGCGATGCCCACGGTCGACCCCGCGTGCAAGTCGAGCAGATCGAGAATCGCGGGCGGTACGGTCAACATGACGGAACCCCCAACCTTTCGAAGACTGGTCGTGTGCATGGGCACTCTCCTGCGAAGATGTTATACGGCAGTATAACACGGCCGGCCCGCCTTCCATCGCAGGCGGCGCCGAGGGGAACGCGCCCGCCACAGTGGTCGCGGTTCCGCAGCTACCCCGCCGCGTAACGGCCCTCGCCGCTGCGCCTCGCCTGCCCCAGCGCCGCCAGGGTCTCCAGCAGGTCCGCCACCTGTGCCGCCGAGGCACCTTTGAACGAACGAGCTACCTCCTCGGCCGTGGCGGGGCCGGCCGCTTCGCGCAGCGCCGCGAGCACGGCCTGGGCCTGGTCGGGGAGGGGCTTGGGCCAGGGGAGCCTGCTCGGCTTCGCCGTGTCGGCCGACGTCGTAGGGCGGGGCTCGCCCCGCCGATCCTCCTCTCCCATGGCTAGCTCCGGCGGGGCAAGCCCCGCCCTACCTCGGACTTGCAGTTCCGGCCTGAGCCACCGCACGAGCCCCCGCTTCTCCTCGGCCGCCCGCTCGGCGTTCAGGGCCACCAGGCGCGCGAGGATCTCCTCGTCCGTCAGGCTGGGCGGCCAGCCGTAGGCCGCGAACACCGCCGCGTCGAGCTCGTCGTGGAGCTGGCACAGCACCGACACGAGCCCCTGGTCGTGGACGGCCCGCTCCGCCGCGGTCAGGGGCTCTCCGGACCGCAGCTTCGCCAGGACGTTGTACATGCCGGTGAGGGTGAGCCTGGGGTGGAGGGCCTGCTGGCGCTTGCGGTGGGCGTCGAGCTCCTCGGCGAGGGTGCGGATGCGATCCGGTAGGGCGCTCTCGCCGAGAGCGCCGTTGTCTGAGTGCGGACGGCTCGGCGAGCCGTCCCTACCCAGGGCGGGAAAAGGGAAGGGGTCGAAGCAGCGGCCCTTGGTGTAGCGCGGGTCGTTACCCGCACCCAAACGGGCGCCAGCCGCCAGGGTCCAGACCACGTGCGCCCGGCTTGAAAGCACTCCCAGGAAGACGGCGTCGTCCAGGGCGATGCTCGTCAGCATGTTGTCGGGCAAGACAGCGGCGTCGAAGAACACGAACACCCGATGCTTGGCCGTTTCCGGCGTCGCGATGAACCGCTTCAGCCCCGCGGACGCCTCCCGCCACACCGGCCGCTCCCACCCAAACCGCCACCACAGGGCCTGGATGGAGGCCCGGCGGTTCTGGTCGCGCTCGGGCTTCACCCGGTCCAGGACCCGTTGGAACGCCTCGGGGTGCAGGTGCCGGGCCTCTTCCTGGGAGAGGCCGAAGAAGTCGATGACCCAGGCGCCCCGCGCCGTGGCCATGAGGTCCCGGCCGTTGAGGTACGGGCGGAGCACGCCTCGGCCGGTACGCGGGTTCTCGGCTTGAGGCCACGCCGCCGCCTCGTCGGCGGACAGGATGAACCCGGCCCCGTAGAGCTGCACGCCGGGCGAAACAATGCCCTCGTTGGCGCGAAGCGGTACCGCGGCGTCGAGATTCGGGCCGCTGCGCAGGTCCGCGCCGATGGCGGCCACCAACCGCTCGTCGAGGGTCACGGCCTGGTCGGCTCCTTCGGCGGTCACGCGCGCCAGCCGGGCCGGCCGAGTCCCGTCCTTTCGTTCTCCGACGGTCATGGCGATCCGCACCGCGGCGCCGTCCGCGGACTCGACCCAGAGGTGGTCGGGAACCGCGAACACCAGAGCCAGAGGGGTCTCGTCCGCGTCCAGGTGGCGCGCCAGGACCCGGCGCTGGAAGACCTGGGAGAGGCTGTTGGTGGTGATGAGGCCGAAGCGCCGGATCCTGCCCCGGCGGGCCGCCTCGGCCGCCAGGTCCCACCAGAAGGTGACGTAGTCGGCCTTCTCGGGCATGTGCGGGTAGGTCTGCCATAGGGCTTGCACGTACCCGTCCCCAAGCGCCTGCCGCATCCGCCAGCCGCCGATGAACGGCGGGTTCCCAACGATGAAGTCCGCCTCCGGCCACTGCGCCTTCCTGGGGTTCCGGTAGCGGACCACCGGCACCCTGGCGGTTTCGTCGGGCACGGGCTCGCCCGTGACGGGGTGGGGCTTTGTGGTGACGCCGTCCCAGCGGGTGACGGGCTGCCCCTGGTCATCCCGCACCGGGTCGGTGCCGTCCCAGTCGAGCACGGCGTCGCGGCACTCGATGTTCCGGAAGGGCCGGAGCACCGGCTCGGGAGGCATCACCTGGCCCCGGGTGCGGAAGTGCCACTGGAGGTAGCCGATCCAGAGCACCACGTCGGCGATGGCCGCGGCCCGGGGGTTGACCTCGAGGCCGAGGAACTGGTGGGGGTCCACGGTGAGGCCCTCGAGCTCCAGCACGGTCTGCCCCTCGCCCAGGTCGTGGAGCGTGGTCAAGACCTCGCCTTCGAGGCGCTTCATGTGCTCCAGGGTCACGTAGAGGAAGTTCGCGGTGCCGCAGGCCGGGTCGAGCACCCGCACCTCGCACAGGCGCCGGTGGAAGGCACGCACCTCGTCCTGAGCGGCACGAAGTCCGGGTGGTCCTTCTCCTCCTCCAGGAGGCGGGTGAAGCACCCGCCGGGCAATAGCCCCACGTCTTCGGCGAACATGGTGAAGAGGCAGCGCATGAGAAACGCCGCCACGTCCTCGGGCGGGTGCCCGGCCCGCTCCAGGGAGCGCGCGAGATCCGCGCGGGGCTGGGGGTGAGGGCGGCGCGGTCCGCGCCCTGCTTGGCCTCCAACACGAAGGCGCCGCGTTTGTAGAGATCGATGCGGCCCGTGCTGGAGGTGCCGTCGCCGTGGCGGAAGGTGCCGGACTTCTCGAACACGAGTAAAGCCGGGCGCACCGGTTGCGCGAGGGACCTCTCCTCGAATTAGCGCGGATTGCGGGGCGGAGCGCAGGGGCTCCGAGACCCCGCTTGCCGCCCAGGTGGTGAACCCTGGCCGCATGCCAGCCCCCCCGTGGCACGGGTCGGCCAGGCCCGAAAGGCGCTCCGGTCTTCACGGGAACGCCCCACCGGCCCAGGCATCCCGCAGGCACTCGCGAAAGAGGGCGTCGAGGGAGTCGGTGTCGCCCGGCGCGGGCGCTGCGGTTCCCGCTGCGGTCTTGAGCCGCTCCACCTCTTCTTCGAGGAACCGGCTGAGCACCGGGATGCGCGGGCCTTCGTCGAGCTCCTGCCCCGCGCGCTTCTTGGCCAGGAGCTCGGCGACCGCCTCGCGCAGCTCCGGCGGAAGGTCGAGGCCTTCCACGAGAGCTTCGAACCGCACGGGCACCGCGTCCAGACCTGCCTCGATCCAGCGGCACGCGAGCACCGGGCGCAGCACGTACAGGTACTTTTTGAGCCACACGGTTTCGCCCTGGAGGTAGTCGCGGAAGTTGCCCCGCGCCATGTGCAGGTAGTGGTGGAAGCACGCCCGGGGGGAGTAGTAGCGGGGCAGCAGCTCCCGCAGCCTGGCCGCCAACGGCCCCGAGTCCCGGTACACGAGAGGGCTTCCGAGCCACTCCAGGAGGGGCGGGTTGGACTTGCGATACAGGCGCAACGCCTTGCGAACGTCCCAGCCGCTCAGGTCGAGCGCGCCCTGGAGCGGCCGCTCGATCACGTCGCGGCGGTCGTCGATGGAGAGGTACCACTCCATGGGCCGCACGTAGACGAATCGCACGTCGTAGTCGCTGTCCGCCGAGGCGAAGCCCCAGGCCCGGCTCCCCGCCTCGCAGGCGTACAGGATGCGGACCCCTTCGGAGCGCTCCAGGTCGTCGAGCGCGGCGCCAATGGCCTTGCGGAGGTCGGCGGCCGTCATTGGCTAGTCTCGCCCGATCCACCAGCCCAGACCGAAAGCCAAGGGGAGGGCGGTGTAGTACTCGGAGAGGTTTGGCGTCATGGTGCCCCCTTTCCTGCGTTCTCGTGCCCATCGGTCCTGGGCCGGCCCCCCTTGCGGGCAGGGTCGCCGGAGCGTCCGTCCTCGGCGATCCGCGCCGTAAGCCCGCAGGGCACCCGTCCGATCGTCACCACCGGCGGCCCGCTGCCCTCGGGCCACGAGATGGTGACCCGGCAGGCCTCCTCGGTGGCTGGGGCCGACGGGCGGCGCCGGGCCCCCCTGCCGAGGATCATTACGAACAGGGCAAACAGCGAGGCAATCCATTCCACGGCGTCCTCCCACCAGTCGTCCCGAGACGGCAGCATATCACGCTGGAGAGACAGATCGTGTCCCTCGACAAGAGGCACGGTGCCGGTGCCCAGGCATCCTGTTTGCGGACGGTCCCGCAGGGCGCCGGGCCCGCATCGAAGGGACCGGCATCGAGGTCTGGGAGGTGATCTCCTCCTACCTTGCCCTGAACCGGGATGGCCGGCGGCTCCAGGAGAGACGTACCACTGGCTTTCCGATCGGCAGATTCTCGCTGCCCTGGGCTACTACCGGTCCTACCCGGAGGAGATCGAAGAGCTCGTTCGAAGGAATCGGGCCGAGGAACTCGAGGAGGATGGGGCGGAGTAGGGCGGGGGGGGTGCCGCCCCCCCCCCCCACCAACGAATGTTGTGGGGAACACCCCCC
>JBFLZB010000048.1 GCA_040756475.1 Thermodesulfobacteriota bacterium | reverse complement strand
GAGGCGGACGAGGCCTGGTCGGGCGAGGTGATCCTGAACGCACGGGTGACGGTGCTGCCCGGCGCCGTGCTGACCCTGATGCCGGGCACGCGGGTCGCGTTTCGCAGGGTCGATCCCCACGGGTACGGGCTCGGGGTGGGAGAGCTCCTCATCCTGGGGGGCATCCGCAGCCTCGGGTTGCCCCACGCGCCGGTCGTCTTCGAGTCGGCGGAGCCGACACCGGCCCCGGGCGACTGGGACAAGGTGAGCCTCATTTCCGCCGAGTCCGCAGAAAACGAGTTCCGGTACACGGTGTTTCGCCACGGAACCCAGGCCCTCCACGCCCACTTCTCCAGCTTCTCCGCGTACCGGTGCCTCTTCGAGGCGAACCTGCGGGCAGGGCAGTTCCAGGAGAGCGAAGACGCCCGCCTGGAGGGGTGCGTGTTCGTGGGCAACAAGCAGGCCCTGCGGTTTCGGGATTCCATCGTCAGCGTTCGGGACAGCGTCTTCCTCGGCAACCTCTACGCGCTCCACGTCTTCCGGTGCGAGCTCACCTTTGCCGGCAATATCCTCGAGGGCAGCTCCCTGGGAGGCTTCCTGGCCCGGGAGAGCACCGTGCGCTTCCTGGGCAATCGCCTGGCTCGAAACCGCGACGGGGTGCGGATGCGGGAAGAGGGCACCCGTGCCGAGGTCCGGGGCAACCGCTTCGGGGCGAGCGCCGAGGGGCACCTGTCCCTGAGCCGGGTGGAGGGGGTAGTCGAGGGTAACGACTTCGAGGCGGCGGGCCTGGACCTGGTAAGCCTCGAAGACTCGGCAGTGCGGCTGGAGGGCAACCGGTTCGGCCCCTCGGGGCGAGACGCCGTGCACCTGAAGGGCTCGGCTTCCGTGGACGCCCGGGGCAATTACTGGGGTCCCGGGCCCATCGCCGCGCGCCTCCACGACCGCGCCGACGACCCTGCCCTGGGGGAAGTCTCCTGGGATCCCCCCCTGAATTCCGCGCCGATGCTGGAACTTCCGAGGGAAACGTGGTAAGTACGCCCCAATTGCACGCCTCCTCGGGGAAAGCGGGAGACGTCATGACGACAACGGCCTGCCGGGCAGTGGTGCTCGGATTGACCCTGGGCGCCTTCGGGCTTGCTGCTGCCCCCGTCCCTGCGGCAGAGAGCCCGGCTCGTCTCGACGAGATCCGGCAGCGGCTCAGGGCAGAGGCGGGGGTGGAACCTTCGGCGGCGCGCGACGCCGATCTGCCGCTGGTGGCCCTCACGGTGCTTCCCGGCGACACCCACGCACGCCTGGCCCTGGAGCTCACCGGGAGCCGGGACGCCGAGGCGGTGCTGCGCCGGGTCGAACCGAGCCTGACCCCGGGGGCGCAGATCCACGTTCCCCGCGCGCTGCTCCTGCCAGGGCTCGGGGACGCCCGCCTGGAGTCGGTCCCCTTGGGGGGACCGTATCCCACCCTGTGGCGCCTGACCCAGGAGGCCACCGACCACCGCCACACCGGCGTGCCCGCGGCGGTGCGAAACCTCCAGCGCCTCAACGCCCTCACCGATCCCACCAAGCTGCCCCGGGGCGCGCGGATTCTCGTGCCGAGAAGCCTCCTGGCCGCCCCGCCCGCGGCGCCCGTGCCCGCCCTGCGGCTGCGGTCCGAGTATCGGGTCGCCGACCTGACGGGTCTCGAGCGGCGCTTTTCCCCGTCCGACGTCCCGGATTCCCTGCGCCAGAAGCTTCGCCGGGAGGGGCGGTGGGCCCGGCAGTTGGAGCCCCGAGAGGTGGACCTGGTGGTGATCCACACCACCGAGCACCGGGGGGCGCCCTTCTCCAACGTGGGCCGTTACGTGCAGCGCAAGCGCCTGGCCAACTATCTGGTGAGCCCCGACGGCACCGTCTACGAGATCGTTCCCGAGGCCTACCGTTCCTTCGGGTGCGGTCAGAGCCTGTGGGAGGGGCGCTACGTGGTGGATCACGAGGCCATCAACGTGGAGCTCTATGCCGACACCGCTCCCGGGAACACGCGGACCGGCATCTCCGACGCCCAGTACGAGGGGCTGCGGGCCCTTCTGGCCCACATCCGCGCCCGGCGCCCGGGCATCCACGAGGGGCGCGTCGTGACCCACCGCATGGTGGCCGTGAGCTATGCCTACGGCACCCGCTCGCGCAAGGGCGACCCCTACGAGTTCGAGTGGGCCCGGGCGGGCCTGCCCGACAACAGCCAGGCCATCGACCAGGACGTGCTCCTGGGCCGGGCCGTCCTGTGCACCGACGAGCGGTACGCCGACCGGGTCACGCCGGGGCAGACCGCCGCCGCGCGGCTCCTGCACAATCTGTAAGGGACACGCCGTCTTCCCCGGAGCCATGCCGGAGGGCCGCGAAGCCACTGGTTGCGAAGAGCCGGGGGGTGCAGGTATTCTGCGCCCATGCGTGGGAACGGCTCGGTACGCCTACTGCTGCTCGACTGCGACGGCGTCCTCGTCCGCTCGGAGCGGGCCAATCTCGCGTACTACAACCACCTGTTCCGGGCCTTCGGGCTCCCCCAGGTGCCCCCGGACGCCCGGGAGGCCGTGGGGCGGCTCCACACCCTCTCCACACCCCAGGTGATCGATGCCTTCTTCCCGCCGGAGCTGCGGGAGCGGGCCCGGGAGCACGCCGCCGGCGTGGACTATGCCCAGTTCCTGGGGGAGCTCGCCCCCGAGCCGGGCTGGGACGAGGTGCTCGGGCGCTGGCGCGCCAGGGGACGCACCGCGGTGGCGACGAATCGGGGTTCGAGCGCCCGGGCGGTGCTTCGGGCGGTGGGCCTCCTGGATCTCGTGGACCTGGTGGTGACCAGCCGGGACGTGGCCCGGCCCAAGCCCTACCCGGATGTCCTCCTCAGAGCCCTCGAGCACTTCGGCGCCAGGCCCGAGGAGGCGCTGTACGTGGGGGACGCGGAGTTGGACCGGGAGGCCGCCCGGGCAGCCGGGGTCGGCTTCCTCGGTTTTCGCACGACCCGGGCGCCTGTCGCCGAGAGCCCGGCGGAGGTCGAGGGCCATCTGCTGCGCCTTGCCGGTGGCGCAGGCCCTGATACGCTGGCTGCGTTCGTCCCGTGAACCGCAAGAGAAAGGAGAACCCATGGCCGACCTGACCAAGAAGTTCCACGAACAGCAGGACGCCAACACCCTGAAGATGGGCTGCCAGGTCGCCGACGATCAGGTGGAGCTGTGTCCCTGCGGCTCGAAGAAGTCCTTCGCCAAGTGCCACGGCGCCCCCTGCGAGTGCAAGTCTGGCAAGCCCAAGTTCAAGTGCTGCCACACCAACGATTTCTGACGGGATTCTCGGGGTTCCCCCGGGTCACCCCGGGGGAACCGTCCCTTCGCACCCCAGGGAATCACACGTGAAGGCCACCGGGAGGGCGCCGCGCAGATGGGACGCAGACTCCTCGTGGTGGAGGATAGCCGGGTCGTCAGCGGGCTCGTGACCGATGCCCTCGTGCGGCACGGCTACGAATGCCTCCAGGCCTTCGACGGCCTCGAGGCGCTGCGCCGATTCGAGGCCGAGCCCCTGGATGCCCTCGTCCTGGATCTCAACATCCCCCAGATCCACGGCCTCGAGGTGCTGCGCCACGTCAAGCGCCGGCGCCCCGGCACCGTGGTCGTGGTCCTCACCGGGCACGGGTCGGAGCAAACCGCCCTCCAGGCGCTCACCCTGGGCGCCGACGACTACCTCACGAAACCCTTTCGCGAAGAAAGCCTCGTCGCGTCGCTTGAGAACCACCTGCGCCGAGCCGATCTGGAACAGCGCGTGGACGATGCGTGCGCCCAGGCCGGCCAGGAGGAGGAAGCCCGCCTCGCCCCGCTCTTCCTGGGCGCGCCCGTGGCCCTGGTACACGCGGACGGGGAGGGGGTGGTGCGGGCGCTGAACCGGGAGGCGTCGAGGGTTCTGGGGCGGCCGCCCGCCGCGCTGGTCGGGTCCCCCCTGGAAGAGCTCGCGGGGGAGGAGGTGCGGCGGCACTGGCTGGGCGTGCTGCGGCGGGAAGCGACGACGGCCCGCAGGTACGAAGGGGAAGTGCACCTGACGGGGCCGGGAGGCCCCTTCCCGGCCAGCGTGCTCGCGGCGGAAGGACCCGAAGAAGGCCACCTGATCCTCGCCCTGCGGGATCTCACGCGGCAGAAGGCCTTCGAGAAGCGCTACTTCGAGTCCAAGAAGCTTGCGAGCCTGGGGCGGGTCGTGGAAGGCGTCGCCCACGAGGTGCGAAACCCCCTCATCTCCATCGGCGGCTTCGCCAGAAAGCTTCGGGAGGGGGCGGGAGACGGCACCCGGCAGGGCCGCTACCTGGACGTGATCGTCTCGGAGGTGGAGCGCCTGGAACAGATGGTGCGCGACATCGAAGCCTTCGTGCACTTCTCCCGGCGAACCGGCGGCCAGTTCTCCCCCGTGGATTTGATTCGGGTCCTCGGCACCTGCGTGGAGGGTTGCACCCCTCAAGCCGCCGGCGCGGGCGTGCGGGTGCGGTGGGAGCCCCCGGCCGAAGGCATCCCCGTGTACGGGGATGCCGCGCTCCTGGGAGAGCTCTTCTCGGGGCTGCTCGAAAACGCCCTCGAGGCCATGCCCGGGGGCGGAGAGCTCGGGGTGGAGCTTCGCCCGGTGGATGCCTGGGTGCAGGTGCGGGTCGAAGACACGGGAGTGGGGATCCCGGAAGAAGACCTGGACGCCATCTTCGATCCGTTCTTTACATCCAAGACGTCGGGCGCCGGCCTGGGGCTGGCCAAGGCGCACCTCATCGTGGAAGAGCACTCGGGCACCATCGACTTCGAGAGCAGCGTGGGAAAGGGAACCACATGCACGGTGAGCTTGCCGGTGGACCGCCGCCGGGTGCCCCGGGGAAGCCGGTAACAGAGCCGCCGGAGGCGCGGCGCCGGCTCTACCTGGCGGGGCCGGCTCCGCGCACGGCTCCACTGGCGGCGGCCCTGGGCAGCCGGGCAGCGGAGGTGCGTGAGTTCGAGAACCTGGAGGCCTTTGTCGAGACCCTCCTGGCGGCCCCACCCTGGGGGGTGGTGGTCTGGGACTGCCTCCCGGTCGAGGGCCTCGACACGGCGTTCGAAGTGCTGCGGCACCACTTCCGGTCGCGAGACTGCGCGGTGTGCCTGGTGCGGTGCGGCGGCTCCTCCTTCGTGCCTCCCTCGGGCGCGGCCCACACGGTGCTCGACGAACCCGTCGACCCGCACAGGGTGTACCGGGCACTGGACGAGTGTTCCGGGGCCGGGGTGGAGCCGGGCAGCACCATTCCCCGCATCCTCGTGGTGGACGACGACCCGAGCATCGTTCTGCTGGGCAGCCACGTGGTGAGCAGCATTGGCATGATCCCGCTGGTCGCCTTCGACGGCCCCGAGGCCGTGGAAAAGGCGTCCAGCCTTCGGCCCGACCTCGTCCTGCTCGACATCAACATGCCCAGGATGGACGGCTTCGACGTGATTCGGGCCCTCAAGGCCGACCCCGTCACGAGCCTCGTCCCCATCATCGTCTTCTCGGCTCGCAAGCGCGACGAAGACAAGGTGCTCGCCCTCCAGCTGGGGGCCGACGACTACGTGACCAAGCCGTTTAGCATCACCGAGCTGGGCGCGCGCATCGACCGCCTCCTCCAGCGCACCCGCACGGGCGTCAGCGCCTCGAGCACCACGGGCCTTCCCGGCAGCCTCAGCGTCGAGCAGGTGCTGGTGGAGCGGATTCGGCGCCGCGCCCCCCTGGCCGTGCTCTACCTGGACGTGGATCACTTCAAGACCTTCAACGACCGGTATGGCTTCACCCGCGGAGACAGCGTCATCCGCCAGACCGCCGACATCATCCTCGAAGCCGTCCAGGAGGTGGGCAACCCCGACGACTTCCTGGGCCACATCGGGGGCGACGACTTCGTGGTCGTGAGCACCCCCGAGCGGGCCGTGCCCGTGGCCAAGGCCGTCGTCGCGCGCTTCGACCGGGTGATCCCCTTCTACTACGACCCCGAGGACCGGCGACGCGGCTGCATCGAGTCCGAGGACCGCCGGGGGCACCGCACCACCTTCCCCCTCATGAGCCTCTCCATCGCCATCGTCACCAACGAGACGCGCGACTTCAGCCACCCCGGCGAGGTGGCCGACGTGGCGGCCCAGCTCAAGAAGTACGCCAAGAGCCGGCCGGGGAGCCTGTGGGTCAAGGACCAGCGGGGCAACGACGAGGGCAGGGCGTAGCCAATCGCAAGGTGGGCGAAACGGACCCGCCGTTTCCCTGTCGGTGGAAGAAGACCGGATGCACCGTTTGACCTCTCCGGGTTCCAGGGCTCGCAAGGGGGCCCGCGCGTGCTGTGCCGCGGCGCTGGCGGCCTGCCTCCTGGCGTCCAGCCCCTGCGCCGCCGACGTCTATTCCGGCCGCAGCGTCGAGGGCACCCCCTCCTTCACCGACGCCCCGACCCAGCCCGGCTACAGCGTGCTCTTCCGGGAAGCGCCCCCCGTCCTCCCCTGGCGCGACGTCGCCGAGCGGGAAGCCGAGCGCCACGGCCTGGACCCCAGGCTCGTGCGCGCCGTGATCTACGTCGAGTCCGGCGAAGACCCCCGCGCCGTCTCTCCCAAGGGCGCCCAAGGCCTCATGCAGCTCATGCCCGGCACCGCCGAAGAGCTCGGGGTGGGCAACCCCTTTCGCCCGCGGGAGAACATCCAGGGCGGCGTGAGCTACCTGGCCGCCATGCTCCAACGCTTCGGCGGAAACGTCGAGCTCGCGCTCGCCGCCTACAACGCCGGCCCCGGCGCCGTGCAACGACACGGCGGCATCCCCCCCTACCCCGAGACCCAGCGCTACGTGAAGAAGGTCCTCGACGTCTACCGCCGTCAGGGCGGCGAAGCCCGAAGCGAGGCGGGGAGCGACGCGGGGGTTGACACGCCCGCACCGGATCGGCATAATCCCGACCCCACACCCGGGCGGGAATAACTCAGTGGTAGAGTGCGACCTTGCCAAGGTCGAAGTCGCGGGTTCGAATCCCGTTTCCCGCTCCACAAATTCTTTAGTCCCTGCGGGGACTTACAATTCGCTAGCCCCCAATTTCGGCCGGATGTCACCCCAAATGTCACCCGAGCCGAGCTGGGGGCTCCCGTTTTTCGGGCCTTCCAGGTACTCCTCGATGGCCTCCACGTCGTCCTCGAGCCCCTCCACGTACCGCCCGTAGACCTCGTAGATCATCTGCCGGCTGCCGTGCCCCATGAGGCGGACCACTTTGTCGGGGTGGACCCCCCGCATGAGGTTCCACGCGGCGAAGGTGTGCCGGGTGGCGTAGGGCTTCCGATAGGGAAGACCCGAGGCCTGGAATGCCTTGGACCAGGGACCGTTGCGAAACCGCACGTTGGCCGCGTTCGTCTCGCTCCAGGGCCGGCCGTCCTCCCAGGTGATGAGGTGGTCTCCGTGTCGGCGCTCCGCGAGCTCGCCGAGCTGGCGCCGGAGCGCGGGCGTGATCGCGATCTCCCGCTTCCGGTAGACGGTCTTGCTCCCCTGTACCGGCAGCCGGTCACCCCGGATGTCACCCACCGTGAGCCGTCCGAGCTCCGAGGAGATCATCCCGGTCATCACCATCACCTCGCAGATGGGCCGGTAGTGGGGGGCCATGTGCCCCATCAGCGTCTGCCACTCGTGGACCCGGAAGGTCTGGGGGTCGCTTTTCCTGCGCTGCGGGATGAGCTGCCCCCGGCGGTTTCGGCGCTTCAAGTGCTCGAAGGGGTTCCGGAGGTCCCAGCCGTGCTCCTCCACCGCATCCTCCCAGATGATCCGCAGGGGGATGAGGATGTTCCGGATCCGGCTCGGGGACAGATGATCGAGCCCCCGCACGAAGTCCACCACCTGGACCCCGGTGAGGTCGCCGAAGCTCAGGCTCCCGAACTGGGGAAGGAGGTGCCGGTTGATGATCGACCGGTAGTCCCGGCGCTTCGTTACGCTCCGCTCGGTGTCCAGGTGAGCCGTGACCCATGTGCCGACGTAGTCGGCGATGATGACGTCCGTAGGACCGGCCTGGCACTCCTCGTTCGCATGCCCTTCCAGCCGAGCGAACTTCGCCTTCTCCTGCTCCGACGCCCCGGGAAACGCCTCCTCGAAGCGAAAGGTCCCCGCCTGGATGGCCTTGCCGATCTCGGCCAGGAACGCGTGGGCCTTCCCGTGGTTCTTTCGGTTGTCCTCGAGCCCGGTAGCGCGTTGCACGACCTCTCCGAAGTACGTGAAGCGGATCGAGAGCCTCCCGCAGCGAGCGATCACGTAGCCGAATCGTCGGGGCTTCGGCTCCTTCCTCTTCTTCTCCTGTTCTGGAAATGGAATCACCTTTGCCGGTTGCTGCATGTCAGTCTCCCATGGTGCACCTCCTCTCCATGACTGTGGCCTGGAGGGAGGGTACACGGGGGAAGGGGGGTGCTCAAGGGGGAGCCCGGTAGCCCAGGTCCAGGGCCGGCTCCTTAGAGCCGGACTTCTGTGTCTTCCCGGGACGTGACGGAGCAAGCTTCGATTCCGAGGGCGTTTCCGCCTCCGGGACGGCGGCCGCGAGGATTGCGTCTCGGGCCTGGGGCCAGAGGTAGCGGACGCTCTTGTCCGAGGGCCTTGCCTTTGGTGCGGCGCGGGTGGAAGGCAGCCAGGTGTAATCACGGTGTGCCTGGAGCAGACCGAGCCGACGCCAGGCCTTGACCGTGCTGACGCTGACGTCCATGCGCTCCGCAAACCGCATTTGGGTCAACAGGCACTCGGTTTGTGTCACCCGATCACCTTCTCCCTGCGTCCGCCTGTATGGGTGGCGGGCGGGGTCCTCCTTTTCGACCTCTGGCGGAAAAACGCCCCTTCACTTAGGTATTCGCGCGGCTTGGAACATGAAGTCTGAACTGAGGGACGTGGGACGGAGCGATGTCCCCGATCGGAGCTGGCACTTGCAGAAACGGGCCGGTTCTGGGAGGTGATGTTGTCCCGGCGCAGGCGAAGAGGGGCCGCGATTCGGGTGTGTTCGCGAGAACGGGCGTGTCGGCCGGGAGGGCCGTCGCTTCTTGTTGGAGGAGAGCCCGGGATGTGGTTGCCCGGAGATCCTGACAGAAGGGAGGCGAGGACGATGAAGCGCTGCGACTGTGGCTGCTGGCAGGGGAAGGAGAAGGAGAGCCAGCGCGCGCGAGGCGCGCCCCAAGGGGCGCCCGCAGGAGGCTTCGGCGGTGGGCGAGGAAGCCCCACGCACGGAGAAGAAGGAAGGATGACCCGGAGCCGTCTCCTTCGCGTGCTGTGCGGTGCTCGCAGGAACGAGGTCGGAGTGGTGGAGGGCGCTGTCTCTGTGCTCACCCCCGCAGCCCGTAAAGGATGACCCCCACTCCGACCAAGCAGATCAGCGACCCGAGGATGTCGAATCGGTCGGGGCGCAGGCCGTCGATCCCCCAACCCCACAGGACCGAGAGCACCACGAACACCCCTCCGTAGGCGGCGTAGACCCGGCCGAAGTGGGGGAAGTGCTGGAGGGTGGGGATGATCCCGTAGAGGATCAGGACGAAACCGCCCACGAGGCCGAGCCAGGCCGAGCGGCTGCTCCGCAGCCAGAGCTAGACCAGGTAACCGCCGCCGATCTCGGCGAGGCCGGCGAGGACGAAGAGGATCGAGGCGCGCAGGAGAGGCACGAAGGGAGCTCCTCGGGGGAAGGAATGGTAAGACGGCAAGGTACCAGGAAATAGGAACCTGTGACCCACAAGAACAGCGGCGGGCCCGAATCCGGACCCGCCGTCGTACTCTAGCGGGGAAGGGTGCCCCTACTGCATCATCCCGCCGCCCATCATCGGCCCGCCGCCGTGCATCGGTGGTTGCATCGGCCAGTCGATGGGTCCGTGCATGTGCGGACCGTCGGCCATGTGGCCGAAGCCGTCCGTGTACCTATGGCCGGTGAGATCGTTGATCCCGTCACCGTCTGCGTCCACGAAGGCGTCGTTGACGCCATCATGGTTGGCGTCCACCCAGCCAAAGCCCTGATGGTAGGGCATCCCGGTTGCATCGTCGATGCCATCACCGTCCACGTCCGTGTGGGTGCCGAGATATCCGTAACAGTAAGGCATCCCACTTCGGGTACCCATCAACTCGCCCGGGTCTACCACGCCGTCGCCATCGGCATCCACAAAGAGGTCATTGACCCCGTCGCCATCGAGATCCATCCACCCGAAGCCGTGGCCGTAGGGCATGCCGGTGAGGTCATTGACCCCATCGCCGTCGGCGTCGACGAAGAAGTCGTTCACCCCGTCGCCGTCGAGATCGGCCCACCCGGGCATGGCCACATAGGGCAGACCGGTGACGTCGTTGAGCCCGTCGCCGTCGGCGTCCTGAAAGCGGTCGTTGATCCCGTCGCCGTTCGCGTCCACGAACCCAAAGCCGTGCCGAAACGGCATCCCGGTCACGTCGCAGATGCCGTCGCCGTCCGCGTCCCGGTGCCAGTCGTTGACCCCGTCCTGGTCCTCATCCCACCAACCGAAGCCGTGGCCGTAGGGCATCCCCGTCACGTCGTTCGAGCCGTCGCCGTCGGCGTCCTGGAAGCGGTCGTTGACGCCGTCCCCGTCCGCGTCCACAAACCCCATGTCCATGAGGTAGGGATAGCCGGCGTAGGGGCGACCCGCGTCACAGAACCCGTCGCCATCCGCGTCGGCAAAGAGATCGTTGACCCCGTCGCCGTTCTCGTCCACGAAGCCAAAGTGGTAGCCGTCGAAGCCGCTGTGCCGAGGGCCTTGGCCACCGCCCACCGTCACCGTGCCGAGGTTCAGTCCCATGCCGTCATGCATCCGGAACGGCACCTCGACGGTCTCGCCGGTGCCCAGGTGCACGAAGAGGGAGTGGTCTCCGTCCGAAACCCCCGTCAACTCGAAGTGCCCGTCGGCACCCACGGTGTGGATAGCGGCCGAGTCGTCCAGGGTGATCGAGGTGCCGGTTGGTACCGTGGCTCCAGCCGAGCGGCCAGCGGCACGCGGTGCGGCCGCAGTGTCCAGGGTGCCGACCACGGTTCGAGCGGCGGGCGGCTGGAGCGTGGTGCCGCCGACATTTGCCGCCGGGTTGTCGCTGCCACCGCCTCCACCGCCACAGGCGGAGACGAGGAACAGGGTCCCAGCGGCCAAACCAACCGCCAGCAGGGTGCGGTACTTGTTTCTGAAGTGCATGGGTTCTCCTTCCAAGTGTTGGGTCACCCTTCGACAGGCGAAGGCCTGCCAAAGGGGTATTTACAGGTATCGTGCACTAGCTTTGTGTTCCGGGGGGGAAGACCCGAGGGGAGTGGCTCAACAGCGAAAGGACTCGTTCAGGAGGTACACATGGACAGCCGGGAACCGCTCGGGCTCACCGGCATCTCCTGGGCGGGGACAGCGATCGCCGACGGTTGTCGGGAGATCGCTGTACGCAGTTACGACCGGCGGCGGACCCTCGAAGGGCGTGCCCTTCAGCAATGCCTGGTCAGCGTGCGCACAGGGGTCCTCATCCCCAACACCACAAGGCCCCGAGCAGGGCAGCACCCCAGTGTTCGCGGCACCGCCGGTGGTCGCTAAGCTCCAATCGGGAGTACCCGCGGTGGCGGGGAGCCCGTGGAACCACAAACCCGAGAGGATCGTGATCACTGCCCAGAACCGCGGGTCGAAGAGAGAAGGCATACGCTGCGAAATTCCGAGCGAACAAGGCGCCACAAGTACTCCTAACAGTCCAGATACACCGACCACTCGAGTCGGGTCACAACCCGGGCCCGAGAAGTCAGCCACCAAATTTAGAATCAATATAGGTTACAGCAGATCCGGCGCCAGGTCCACGGGGTCCAACCCCACGTACGACCGTCACGCCCCGACCTCCCGTTTCATCCGTTCGAAGTCGTCCCGCCCGATCTCGCCCGCGGCATACCTCCGCTTCAGCGTGTCGAGGGGGGTCTCGCGCGATGTCGCTGTGGGGTTGCGCCCCACAAGCCGCCTCCCGAGCCAGATCGCGCCGGCGATCAGAAGGGCCCAGAAGAGGAGGTTCAAGACCGAGCCCCACGGGGCTCCGATCATCGCGAAGGGACCACAGCTCCAACCGTAGTGCATCATCTGTCCCATGGGTCGTCTCCTGCTGCTTTCGCCCGAGGTGGGCCTAAACGGCCCACCTCGTTAGGGCTTCGCGTTCTCTTTCAGGTAGGTCTCAACGCTACGGCGGTCCCCCTCGGAAAGGTCCCCGTAGCCCATGTTCTTCATGTTCTTCGCCATGCGTTCCACGACGGCCGGCCATTCCGCCGCGCGGTGTTGGTCGGGGGCCGGGGGGGCGTGGCACTGCCCGCACACCGCGCCGAAGCGTTCGGCGGCCTCGGTGCCCGCACCAAGGAGCTCGGCCGGGGCGGGCTGGAAGGCGTTTCGCTGCAGGTAGTCGATCAGCTCCGCCCGTTCGGTGGCTGTCAGGGTCATGCCTCCGCCCATCATGCGGCCCCGCCCTTGCATCAGGTTCATGCGCCGGTCCATTCGATCCACGATCGGGCGCCAGTCCGGGGCCGCGTGCTGTCTCGGCGTCACCAGGCCGTGGCACATCGAGCACTTGGTCTTCAGGAGTTCCGCGCCCAGGGAGTTGGGCTCGGGCAGGGCGGCCTCGTCCACAGGCGTCGAGGTCACGTCCATCATGCGACACATCCCGCCCATGCCTCCCCAGCCACCGCCTCCCCGGCCCATCCACTGGGCGGTCGCCGCGCCGGCCAGGAGGGCTACCCCGACCGCCACGCCGATCATCAGGATGCGATTTCGTCGTTTCGTGTTCATGGTCATCCCTCCACGGATTCGAGCCCCGCTCGATCGCGCCAAGCGTTCGTGTTTCCAGGGGACAGGAGAAGCCCGGGAGCCGGACTTCGCCGGGCCTCCCGGGCCTGCTCACCCGTCTACCAGCAACAACCGCCGCGACGACTCCAGTTGCTCGCCGTGGCACCGCCACGGGACATCCGATCGTGACCCTCGTGCCACTGGCAGTTCCAACCGGCGCGCCCCCAGGCTCCGGTGGAGCCCGCTGCGGCCATCTCGTCCCAGGCCCGATCGCGCACGCCGTAGTACTCCCGCTCCAACTCGTCGAGCTTCTGCCGCAGGTCGTCGGCCTTGGCCGAGTCCCGATCCGCCAAAGCCTGGTCCAGGTCCCGAGAGGTGATCCGGAGCTTGGCCTCCAGCGTGGTCAGGTCGGCGGCGTACTTCTGGCGGATCTCTTCGAGCTTTGCCTGGTCCGCGGGGGTCGCGGCCGCCTGCCGCGGGGCCGTGCAGTCCCAACAGGCCAGAGCCTGCCCGGAGAGACCCGTGAGCATCAGCGTTCCAACCACGGTGCTGCCAAGGGCGATCTTCTTCCAGTTCATGTCGCTTCTCCTTCTTGAGGTTGAGGGTCGGCCGCCGTCCGGCGGCTCACGTCTTCCCTGCAGTAGGGGCAGAAGCTCCAGCTTGTCTCTACCACCCGGCTGCAGGCGGGGCAGTGGGTCTTGAGGGCGTGGCCGCAGTGGGGGCAGCGAAAATAGGCGTCCTCAACGGTCCCCCCGCAGCGCCCGCAAACCGCTGGGGCCCCGCTCCGTGCCCCTTCCCGCCGGGGCGCCCGGAACACCACCCAGGCCACGAGCGCCATGAGCCCGAGGAAGACCAGCAGGCCCCAGCCTCCATGCCACCACCCACTCCAACTGCCCGGGCCACACCACATGGTCCTTGCTCTACGGGGTGTAGGGGTGGCCGCACCCGGGCCCGTGCCGATGCGCGTCCGCCGTTGCGTACGAGCCGTGCCCGTAGCCCGATCCACAGTAACCGTGGCCATAATGGCCGCAGCCGCCGAGGGCAAAGGCAGCCGTCGCCAGTAGCAGCGGTCCCGCTATCGCCGTGAGGAACCGTCTCATCGTCTGCTCCTTTCGTGGGGTGTGTGTCCATCGCTTGTCCTCGGATAGGAGCAACCCGCGTGCCAAGCTCCGGAAACCGGCGAAGCTGACCGATAAGGCATGGATACGACACAGAAATTTAATGGAAAGCGAAGATGGGTGCGGCGCTCGACACTGTCATCGTCTTGGACGGTACCGGGAGAAAGGCGGCAGGAGCTGTGAAGAACTTGGACGGCTGCTAGGTGTCAGCCGGCCCCGTACTCCTTGAGGCGGGTGATCAGCGTCTGGCGGGAGATGCCGAGGACCTCGGCGGCACGGGTGCGGTTGCCCTCGGTCTCGGCGAGGGTGCGCAGGATGACTTCCCGCTCGGCTTCCTTGAGGGAGAGACCCGCCGGCAGGGTCGTGGTCGTCGGCGTGGAGACCTCCGCGCCGCGGATCGCCGCCGGCAGTTCCTGAGGGGTGATCCGGTCCCCCGGGCAAAGGATGACGGCTCGTTCCACGGTGTTTTCGAGCTCGCGGATGTTTCCGGGCCAGTCGTGGCGGGTGAGGAACTCCAGGGCTTGGGGGTGGAAGCCGCGGACCTCCTTGCGGTTCTTCTCCGCGTAGCGGCGCAGGAAGTGTTCGGCCAGGAGCGGTAGGTCGTCGCGGCGCTCCCGCAGGGGCGGCAGGTGCACCGGCACGACGCTCAGGCGGTAGAAGAGATCCTGGCGGAAGGTCCCCTCTTCGACCATCTCCTCCAGATTCCGGTGGGTGGCGGCTACGAGACGAACGTCTGCCGTGAGGGTCCTGGTCCCACCCAGCCTTTCGAACTCCCGCTCCTGCAGGACGCGCAGAATCTTGGCCTGGGTGGGCAGGCTCAGGTCCCCGATCTCGTCCAGGAAGAGCGTGCCGCGGTGGGCCAGCTCGAAGCGGCCCTTGCGCTGCTCGGTGGCGCCGGTGAAGGCGCCCCGCTCGTGGCCGAAGAGCTCGCTCTCCAGGAGGTTCTCGTGCAGGGCGGCGCAGTTCACTTTGACGAAGGGGCCGCCCTTGCGAGGGCTGCTCTCGTGGATCGCGTTGGCGATGAGCTCCTTGCCGGTACCGGACTCGCCGGTGACGAGCACCGTGGCTTCCGAGGGTGCCACCAGGGCCAGGGTCTCGAAGAGCTCCCGCATGGGCCGGCTCTGGCCGATGATCTTGGAGACGTCGAAGCGCTCCCCGATCCGCTCCCGGAGAAGGGCGTTCTCCGCCCGCAGGCGCTCGAACGCGAGGGCCTTCTCCACGGTGAGCTTGAGCTCCTCCATGTCCACGGGCTTGGTGACGTAGTCGAAGGCCCCCTTCTTCATGGCCTCCACCGCGGTCTCCACCGAGGCGTAGGCGGTCATGAGGACCACCGGGAGGTCGAAGCGCAGCTGCTTGATGGCCTCCAGGGCCTCGATCCCACCCATGCGCGCCATCTTGAGGTCGAGTAGCACGAGGCCCACGTCCGCGTCCTGCACCCGCTCCACGGCGGTGTCTCCGTCATCGGCCTCCAGGGTGGGGTAGCCGGCCTCGGCGAGCACCGCCCGCAGCATGGTGCGGTGACCCCGGTCGTCGTCCACGATAAGGATCGCCGGCTTCCCGGCGCTCATGGCGTCGCCTCGGGGGACCGCGGCAGGGCGAGGGTCACCCGGGTGCCCCGGCCGAGGATGCTCTCCACCTCGATCCGCCCGCCGTGCTGCTCCACCACCTGGTGGACCACGGCGAGGCCGAGCCCCGTGCCCGTTTTCCGCGTGGTGTAGAAGGGGTCGAACATCCGCTCCTTCTCTTCGGCCGTCAGGCCCCTGCCCGTGTCGTCGACGAAGACGCCGACGGAGTCCGGCTCGAGGCGGACGCCCAGGACCACCTCGCCGCCCTTCTCTGTCGCGGCGAAGGCGTTGTGGAGGAGGTTCAGGAGGGCCTGGGTCAGGAGGTCCGGATCGGCCCGGAGCCGGACGTCCCCCTCCGGAACCTGGGACCGGTAGGAGAGCCCGGCCGCGGCGGCCTCGTCCGCCACCAGCTTCTCGATCTTCACCGCCAAAGAGGTCAGGGAGACCTCTTGGAACTCGGGCTCCCGGGGGCGCGCGAACTGCAGGAGCGCGGCGATGATCCGGTTGAGCCGGTCGATCTCGGAGACCATGAGCGCCGCGTACTCCGACGCCGTGGCGTCGTCCGCGTTCTTGCCGCCGAAGTACTGGGCAAACCCCCTCAGGGTGCCCAAGGGGTTGCGGATCTCGTGGGCGATCCCGGCGGCCATGCGCCCCAGGGAGGCCAGGCGCCGCGACCGCTCGAGCTGCTCCTCCACGGCGCGAAGCTCCCGCACGTCGCGGATCAGGAGCACCGTGCCCACCCGCGCTCCGTCGCCGTCCGTGAGGTGGGCCGCGCTGACTTTGACCGGGAGGGGGTCGCAGCCGGGGCGAAGGCACTCCATGGGGTGATCCCGGAACTCCTGGCCGGCCTGGAGGAGCGGTTCGATCGCACAGTCCTCGGCACCGACCAGCTCGTGCAGGTTCTCTCCGGTCGTTTCCCGTTCCCCCAAGTCGAGAAGCTCTCGGGCTCGGGCATTGACTGAGACCACCCGTCCCTCTGGGTCGAGGGTCACCAGGGCATCCGGGAGGCTCTCGATCACATCGCGGGTGTAGAGGCGCAAGCTCTCGAGCGTGGAACGGGCCACGCGGTTTCGCTGGGAGAGGAGGAGCAGGTAGAAACCCGCGCCACCCGCGAGGAGCAGTGTCCCGCCGAGAAGGAGGCTGTTGCGCACGTCCTGGCGGCGGGCGGCGTCGAACTCCTCCGTGTAGAGGCCGACGGCGATGGTCTGCCGGCAGGCTTCTCCGGGAGCATCACCGGCGGAGCGCCCCCCCGTGCCCATCATCGGTCTCATCATGGACCCCATGGAGCACCACTGTTGCCAGCGGCGCGCCATGGCTTCTCGGGGGCGGTCGTCCCCGCGGGGGGCCTCGATGGGGCGGAGCTCCCGAGCGACCTCGAGGACTCGGCCACCTCCCGGCCCGGTGACAATCCGGGTCGCCGCAGCACCGGCCGCGAGGACCTCCCGCGCCGGGCGCGGCTCGATCCGCCCCGCGTCTGGTCCGGACTCGGCCAGGAGCCGCTCGAACTCGTCGGCGACCCGCACGTAGGCAACCCGATCGGCCCGGGCGATCTCCCGGACGAGGGTCTCGAGCGCGCTCGACTCCGACGCCGTGGACAGCATGGCCGCCCGCACCCCGGCCTCGAAAGAACGGATCACTGTCAGGCCTTCCTCCTGGAGGAACCGCTCCATCAGCTCCTCCTCGCGGTCTAGGTTGCCCCAGGTGACCAGGGTCAGGAGAACGGCGAGCAGAGCTACGGCGGTCAGGACCGCCACTGCCGGCAGGCGTGAGCCGTCGGGGGCGGCTCGGGGCGGTACGGAGCGACCGAGGGGCTGGAGGCGCTGCATCGGGAGGTCCTGCGGCTGACCTAGCCGCACTCGGAGCTTCACGTGGCTCCGGGGCAGGTCTGGGGGCCACGCCGACGCCCGGGCAGGTGCGGCCACAGGGCGAGCGCGACGAGCAGGAGGGCCGAGGCGGCGCCGAGCAGAGACGGGAACACCTCGGCGCCGGCACCGGCCGCCGCGCGCGCGGACACGCCGAGAGCCGGATAGATCGCGTCGAGTAAGGCGCCCATGGCCAACGCTGAGACGGAGATGGAGAGCAGGTAGCGGGCGGTCGCCCCTACGCCCAGGGTGCCCGCAAGCGCGGTCAGGGACGCGAGGTTGGTGGCCGGCCCGGCCAAGAGGAAGACCAGAGCGGCGCCGGGACTCAGACCCTTGAGGAGCAGGGCCGCGGCAACGGGAGTGGACGCCGTGGCGCACATGTAGAGCGGGATTCCCACGGCGAGCATGACGACCCTGGGAAGCCAGCCTTCCCCCAGGTGAGTCGCGACGAAGTCGGCCGGCACCAGCACCGAGATCAGGCCGGCGAGGACGAACCCCGCCGCTAGCCAGGGCGCCAGGTCGCCGAGCAGGTCCCGAAACGCGAAGCGAAACCCTTGCCGAACCCGGGTCCGGAGCGGCAAGTGCGAGACCAGCGACTCATCGACGCACCCGCACGAAAGGCGCTCGACCGGCGCGGGCTCGCTGGCTCGGCCGAACAGGTTCTCCGCGAGACCCGCGACCACGGCGGTGACGAAGGCCGAAAGCGGTCGAAAGAGCGTCATGAGGGGATCCATGAGCGCGTAGGTCAAGGCGATGGAATCCACCCCGGTCTCCGGGGTCGAGACGAGAAACGAGACCGTAGCCCCCTTGCTCGCCCCCTTCTTGCGGAGCCCGATGGCCGCAGGGAGCACCCCACAGGAACACAGGGGGAGCGGAATCCCGAAGAGAGCCGCCTTGAGCACCGGCAGGAAGCGGCCGCGACCGAGATGCCTCGCCACGAGGTCGGTGGGAACCAGGCCGTGGATCAGACCTGCGGCAAGAAACCCGAACAAGAGGTAAGGTGCGGCGTCCGCGAGCACCTCCCAGCTTTCCAGGAGCACCCTGCCGGCGAAGTCCACCCAGCTCATCGGCCGTCCTCCCACACGTGGCGCAGCCCCTCGGCAAAGAGCTCACGGACGTGGTCGTCGTCCAGGCTGTAGTAGACGAGCTTGCCGTCGCGTCGCGGCCTCACCAGCCGGTGGTGGCGCAGCAGGCGTAGCTGGTGGGAAACCGCGCTCGGGGTGACGTCGAAGATCTCGGCCAGGTCGCAGACGCACAGCTCCCGGGCCGACAGGGCCAGGAGGATGCGCACCCGGGTGGGGTCCCCCAGCACCTTGAAGGTCTCGGCCAGGGCTTCCACCGGGGCGCTCTCGACCGCCTCGCGGGCCAGCGCCACGGCCTCAGGGTGGACAACAGACTCGCTGCACATCTCCATATCAGATCCTCTCGTCTGAGCAATGGCTCACACGATACGGAAAGCCCGGCGGCCCGTCAAGTGAGTCGCTCCGCCTTTCTCGGGGGTGCAGATCTCCACTGACTCGGTTCCTGAGCCCAGTTTTTGTTCTTGACAGCCACTCTCAAGAACAGCTAAACACATGACTACATGCTCAGGCGTTCAGGTCATTCGCCTCGGCCCTGCGCCCGTCCGCAGAGCCCCACCCAGCCCCAAGGAGTTCTCCATGAGTCCGAGTTGCCACTGCGGCTCCGCAGCGACACCCCTCCGCGAGCCCGGCGTCCGCAAGGTCGTCCTGGTGGGCAGCCCCAACGTGGGCAAGAGCGCGCTGTTCAACCGCCTCACGGGGTCCTACGTGGTGGTATCGAATTACCCGGGCACCACGGTGGAGGTCTCCCGCGGCAAGTGCCGGCTGGGGGCCGACGAGATCGCCGTGGAGGACACTCCGGGGATGTACTCGCTGCTCCCGATCACCGAGGAGGAGCGGGTTGCCCGGGACATCCTGCTCGACGGGCAAGCGGATGCGGTCCTCCACGTGGTGGACGCGAAGAACCTGAAGCGGATGCTCCCCCTCACCTTGCAGCTCGCCGAGGCCGGGCTTCCGGTGATCCTGGTCCTGAACATGATCGACGAGGCCGAGCGGCTCGGGATCCGGATCGACGAGGCCATCCTGGAGGCGAAGCTTGGCGTCCCGGTGGTCGCCACCTCGGCCCTGACCGGAAGGGGGCTCGACCGGCTCCGGGAGCGGATCGCCGCCTACCACCGCGTGGACCGGCTGGCCGAGGTCTACTATGGGGAGGCCTGCGAGGGAGCCCTCCAGGTGCTGGAGCCCGCGGTCCCCGAAGGAAGCGTCTCCCGCCGAGCCCTGGCCCTGCTGCTCCTCCAGGGCGACGAGCGCCTGGGCGAGCGGCTGGGCCCGCAGGGAGGCGACGTCGAGAAGGTCCGCCAGGCGGCCCTGCGGGACCTCGAGCGCGCCGGCGAGAAGCCCCCGAGCTACGCGATCCCCCTGCGCCTCCACGAGGAGGCGGCCCTCCTCTGCGCGGACGCGTTTCGCGCCCCCGAGTCGCGCCGGCGCACCTGGGCCGAGCGGTTGAGCGGCTGGACCATGAACCCGATCACCGGGGTCCCCATCCTGGCCCTGGTCCTCTACTACGGGCTCTACAAATTCGTGGGCGGGTTCGGCGCCGGCACGGTCGTCGACTTCCTGGAGGGGCACGTGTTCGAGGTGTACCTGAACCCCTGGGTGAACGGGCTCCTCGCCGCCTACGTCCCCTGGGAGCCGGTGCGGGAGTTGATCGGCATGGAGTACGGGGTGGTGACCCTGGGCATCCGCTACGCCATCGCCATCATCCTGCCCATCGTGGGGACCTTCTTCATCGCCTTCTCGGTGATCGAGGACTCCGGGTACCTGCCGCGGCTCGCCATGCTCGTGGATCGGGTCTTCAAGAGGATCGGGCTCAACGGCCGGGCCGTCATCCCCATGACCCTGGGCTTCGGGTGCGACACCATGGCCACCATGGTCACCCGGACCCTGGAGACGACCCGGGAGCGGGTGATCGCCACCGTGCTCCTGGCGCTGGCCATCCCGTGCAGCGCTCAGCTCGGGGTCATCCTGGGGATGATGGCGGCCGAGCCCGCAGCCATGGGCGTGTGGGCCGGGTTCGTGGCCCTGGTCTTCCTGTTCGTCGGCTTCCTCACCGCCCGCCTCCTGCCGGGAGAGCCGCCAGTCTTCTACATGGAGGTCCCGCCCCTGCGGTTGCCCCGGCCGGGGGCGGTGTTCCTGAAGACCTACACCCGCATGCAATGGTACTTCCTGGAGATCCTGCCGCTCTTCCTGCTGGCCAGCGTGCTCATCTGGCTCGGCAAGATCACCCGGGTCTTCGACGCGACCGTGGCCGGGCTCTCCCACGTGATGGGCTGGATCGGCCTGCCGGGGGACGCCGCTGTGGCGTTCCTGTTCGGGTTCTTCCGGCGCGACTATGGGGCCGCGGGGCTCTACGACCTCCAGCAGGCGGGGGCGCTCACGGGGAACCAGCTCGCCGTTGCGGCGATCACCCTGACCCTGTTCGTCCCCTGCATCGCCCAGTTCCTGATGATGAAGAAGGAGCGGGGCCTGAAGCAGGCCGTCGCCATCGGCGGGTTCGTCTTCGCCTTCGCGTTCCTCATGGGCGGATTGGTCAACGGCCTGTTGAACGTGTTGGGGGTGCAACTGTGACTTGTTCGTTTTGCGGCCGCGCGTTCGACGAGACGCGCGCCGAGAAGGAGTGCCGGGGCTGCTCGCTGGTGGGCGGCTGCCGCAACGTAAAGTGCCCCCACTGTGGGTACGAGATGCCCCGGGAGCCGGGGCTCTTCAAGAAACTCAGGACGTTGTGGGAGAAGCGACGATGAATCTCGACGAGCGCGCCGAGGAGGCGTTGGAAGCCCTGTGGGAGTCGCTGGAGGAGAGCGCCCGACCGGTACCCGCTGACGGGATCGCGGAACTGGAACGGGCTGGACTGGTGGAGGCCGCTGGGACGACGCTGCGGTTCACGGACGCCGGCCGCCGGGCGGCCCGTCAGGCGATCCGACGCCACCGCCTGGCGGAACGGCTCTTCCACGACGTGGTGGAGACCACGCGGGAGGACATGGAGGCCGCGGCCTGCCAGATGGAGCACGCCCTGCGCAGGGGCGTGGAAGAAAAGGTATGCGAGCTCCTGGGCCACCCCGCCACCTGCCCCCACGGCAAGCCGATCCCGCCGGGTTCGTGTTGCGCGGCCGTCCGCGCCGAAGGCGAGCGCCACGTGTGTCCCGTCTCCCACCTGCGTGCGGGCGAGGAGGGCGTGGTCGCGTACCTCAAGACCCACGACGCCAAGCAGGTCCAGAAGCTCATGGCCATGGGGGTGCTGCCCGGGAGCGCCATCCGGATCGACCGGACCTTTCCCTCCTTCGTCTTCACCGTGGGCTACAGCCAGTTCGCGGTGGACGCCGGCATGGCCGACCTGATCCAGGTCCGGCGACGCGACCCGGGTCCCTCTCGCGGCCCCATAGGGAAGGGTGCGCCGGCCGAGATCTCGCCGTAGGCTGCGCCCATGTGCGTAGCACTGATCGGCGGAATGGAGCGGTCGCGGGGACGCTACGTCGACGAGGCCCGGAAGCTCGGCGTCGACCTCAAGGTCTACAACACTGCCCCGAACCGGATGGTCGAACGGCTGGCCCACGTCGATGGGATCGTGGTTCTGACCAACCGGGTCTCCCACGAGGCCAAGCGGATGGCCGTCACCGCCGCGAAGACCAGGAGGATCCCCGTGTTGCACTGCCACGCGTGTGGGGTATGTTCGGTGCGGGAGTGCTTGTCTAGCCTGAAGGGAGGAGCACGTCATGCTGCACGTCGTCGAAACGACCAAAGACGTTGAGACCGCCGCTCAGGACGTGGCGGAGGCGGTCCAGCGTCACGGCTTTGGGGTCCTGCATACCTATGACTTGAAGGCCAAGATGAAGGAGAAGGGGGTGGAGTTCCCCAACGAGTGCCGGATCCTGGAGGTATGCAACCCCCGCAAGGCGGCCCAGGTGCTCTCCGCAACATGGCGGTGAGCCTGGCGCTACCGTGCCGCATCTCCGTGTACCAGGAGGAGGGGAAGACCCGGATCGGGACCATGCTCCCCACAGCCCTGCTGGGCGTCTTCCCCGGATCGGAGGAACTCTCCCCCGTGGCGGCCGAGGTGGAAGAGGCGATCCTGGCGATGATCGAAGAGGCCCGGTGACGGGGGCGCGAGTCTACTCACCCATGTTGCGCAGCCGCTGGGCTCCGAGGGCGAGACCAGTGGCCGTCGAGACGACCTCCCCGGTCGCCACGACCGCCTCCATCGGCCTGGGCATGTCACCGTCGTGCGTCACCGGCATGACCACAGCGGCGCAAGTGATCGTGCCGCAGGCCTGGTACTCCCGATAGTCGATCATCAGGAATGCCGAACGGGAGGGAAAGACGCGGGAGACGACGCCCCTTACCTGGAGACTGCCCTCGTAGCCCGAGGAGTCGGCGGCAAAGCTGCGCACATCCAGCACCCCGGGTTCGGGCGGGGCACCTGGCTGACAGCCGACCAGCATCCACGCACCGAGGGCGAGCGTTACGATCGGAAGGACTGCCCCCGAGGGATGAGGCTTGCCGTGTTTCAGGGCTTTCGTTGGATGCCTGCTTGGGCTCGGTATCCCCAGTGGTCACCGGCGCGGCCGCAGCTCAGTGGGGCACGTGTCGGCCGTCGCGGATGTGGACGACGTGCTCCGCCAGGGCGGCCACGGTGTCGGAGTGAGTGACGATGACGATCGTCTTTCCCCGCTCGTGCACCTTCCGGACGTGCTCCAAGAGTTCTTCCTCGGAGCGACTGTCGAGGTTGCCGGTGGGCTCGTCCATGAGCAGCAGGTCCGGATCGTTGGCCAGGGCCCGGGCGATGGCCACCCGCTGGCGCTGGCCGCCCGAGAGCTGGTTCGGCTTGGCGTGGGCCTTCTCCTCCAGGCCCAGAAGGCGCAGTAGCTCCATGGCCCGGTCCCCCTGCTCCTTGCGGGGAACCCCGGCGAGCATCATCGCCGTCTGGACGTTTTCCAGTGAAGTGAGCACCGGCAGCAGGTTGAAGAACTGGAACACGAACCCGAGCCGCCGGCTGCGGACCTCGGCCACCCGGTTCGGGTCCATGGCGGTGAGATCCTCGCCGTCGAGGTACACCTTCCCGGCCGTGGCCCGGTCGAGGCCCCCGAGCAGGTGCAGCAGCGTGCTCTTGCCGTGCCCCGAGGGACCCATGATGCAGGTGAGGCTTCCCCGCGGGATCTCCAGGCTGACGTCCTCCAGGGCCACCGTGCGGTAGCCGCCGTCGTAGATCTTGGAGAGCCCTTCCGTACGGATGATGGGGTCACTCATAGCTGATCGCCTCCACGGGGCTCAGTTTGGCCGCCCGCCGGGCGGGGTAGATGCCGGACAGGGACGCGACCAGGATCGCGAAGACCAGTGCCTTGACGGTGATGCCCGGGTCGAAGACGCTCACGCTCTGCTCGCTTCCGAGGAAGGCCGTGAACTCGTTCTGGCCGATGTAGGGGGCCGCGAAGTGGGAGAAGACGAAGCCCGCGACCACGCCTACGATCCCGCCCAGGAGGCCGTAGAGGGCGGACTCGCCCAGGAACACGGAGAAGATCGTGCGCTTCTTCGCGCCCAGGGCGTCGAGGATGCCGATCTCGCGCCGGCGCTCGTAGATCGCCGTCATCATGGTGTTGGTGATGCCGAAGCACGCGGCGAGCACCGCCACCGCCGCGATGAGCTGGAGCGCGTTGCCCACGGTCCCCACGATCGCCAGCACCGAGCGCAGCAGCTGCTTGTCGGAGACCACGGCCACGTTGGCGACGTTTTGGATCTCCAGGATGTACTTGTCCACCTGGGCGATGTCGTCCACCTTGACCGAGATGAACGAGACCTTGTCGCCGGTGCCGTAGAGCTTCTGGGCCACGGGCAGATCCATGTAGATGGCCAGGTCGTCCCGGTTGCCGACCTCCTCCAGGATGCCGCTGATCGCGAACTCGCTGCCGCGAATTCCCAGGGAGTCCCCGACGCCCAGCTCGAACTGCTTCGCGATCCCAAACCCCACCACGACGTGGGCCTCGTCGAGGCGGTACTGCCCCTGTCCCAGCGTCCAGTTCTTGAAGGCGTGCATCCGCTCCGGAAGGATCCCCACCAGGGGCACGGGCTGGTTCTTCAGCACCGTCCGCTGGGTGAGATACGGAACCGTCCGGATTCCCTCGATGCGGTCGATCGTCTCCACGTCCGCGTTGGGGATCGCCTCGGGCAGGGTCTCCCCGGTCAGGACCGAGATCTGCTCGTAGGCGCACCACCCGCGCGGCGTGATCACCAGGTGCGCCCCGAGGACGTCGGCCTGTTTGCGGATCTCGGCTTCCAGGCCGGTCCCCAGCGAGAGCAGGGTGACGACCGAGGCGATGCCCACAGCGATCGCCGAAAGGGTGAAGACGAAGCGGCTCTTCCGGCGGGTGATGTTGCGGAGGATGAGCTTCCAGTAACTCATCGTTCCTACCTCCCGGTGACGCGGACTTTGGTGGCTCTAAGGACATACCCACCCTTGCCAACATCGTTCTTCTCGATCACACCGGTGACTTCCACCACGTCCCCCTTCTTGGGCGGATCCTTCTCGAAAAGAACGGAAATCCACTTCCGTCCACAATCCACCGTGCGACAACTGCGATACTCTCGGTAGTCGACAATATCGAACAGCTTCTGCTCTGTTTCCACGATCGTCACGCCCCCGCGCACGGTGATCTCGCTGGTGTACCCGGACGGGTCCGCAAGAACGTCGTTGACGTCCAGCCCTTCGGCCTTGGGAAACCCGAACCCGGCCGAAGCCGCACTGCCGAGGAGGGTGAGGCCAATGGTCAATCCGACGGCGATGGTCCTTCGGTGATGCATTCGGGATTACCTCCGGTTCATGGGGTCATTGGGGTGGCGAGATGAAAAGCGCCGTTCGTGCGCGTTGGTTCTCGGTTTCTCAAGGCAGACTTCCTTCCCCCGTCTTCCCAGGGAAGATCTGGCGAAACGTCACTTCCAGCAGAAGCGGGACCGTGGACCCCACGACCGCTCCGAGAAGCAGGGCGGCCAATCCCCCCACGGCGAGGGATTCCGATCCGAACAGGGCCACGGCAGGCCCCAGCAAGGCGAAATAGAGTCCCCCTTCCGCAAGAATCGCCTTGCGGTGCGACCGGGCTTCCCGCACGGGAGCGGCCAGGATCGCCGCCACCAGGGGAGGCGCGGCGAACAGCAGTCCCAGACCGAAAGCCGCCAGCGGCGATCCCCCAGCCGCGTCGGTCAGCCCCCCCAGCAGCGGAACTCGGAACCGTTCAGCGCCCTCGAAGGCGCACAGCCTCACCAGGAGCAAACCTGCGGCACCGGCGGCGAGCCCCCGCACGGTGAGTCGGCGCAACGGCGTCCCCGCCTGGCTGCCCACGGCGACGGCGAAGGCGAGGGCGTAGACGCCGCTCCAGAGAACGCCGCAACAGGCGACCGCCAGGGAGGATCGGCACTGCGTTTCGGGCCCCAACACGAAGACGGCGGTGACCAACGCCGCGACGAGGGCCGGGAGCAGGAACTTCAAGACCGTTGCCCGCAGCACGCGTTCCCCCTCTTCTCCGGCCCGGGCCGCCGCGACCGCGCTCAGCACCGACGAGCGAAGCTCGGGACGCGGCACGGGCACCTCCACCTCGTCCAAGGCGAGCCACGCGACACGCAGGGGTTCCCACTCGCGGGCACACGCGCTGCATGCAGCCATGTGCCGTTCGAACTCCCGCTCCTCGTCCGCAGAAAGTTCGTCCCGCAGGGACACGTCCATCCGGTCCCTGGCCCATGTGCAAAGGTCCATGTCCTCGGCCTCCATGGTTGCAATACCGGTGAGGTCGAGTTCCGTAACCGGTTTTTTTGACTTTGGCGCTAGGCCGTGCGGCGGATGCCGCGAAACCCATCGGGCAGCCGGTCGGCGAGTCGGCGAAGGGCACGGTGCACGCGCATCTTGGCCGCGTCGCTCGAACACCCCAGGACTTCGCCGATCTCCGGGTAGGAGAGGCTCTCGTACTTGAAGAGGATCAGAACCTCGGCGTCCTGGGGGGAGAGCCGCGACAGCGCCGACTGGACAGCGGCGATCTGTTCGCGGGCCCCGGCAAGGTCTTCCGGGGAGGGGGACGGGTCGGGGTGATCGTCGTGGATCTCGGGGTGAGCGCGGCGAGCCTCGCGCTCCCGCCAGTTGAGGGCGGCGCGTCGCCCGATGGCAAACACCCAGGGGCGGAAGCTCCGGTCTTCGTCGAAAGCCGCCCGGGCGGAGTGGACCTTGAGGAAGGTCTGCTGCAGAACATCCTCGGCGCTCGCGCGGTCACGGCAGAAGACCTGCAGGAACCGCAGCAGACCCGGGGCGTAGCGATCGTAGAGTGCCCCGAAGGCCTCCGGGTCGCCTGTGTCGCGGTAGCGCGCAAACAGCGCCTCGTCGGAGTCCGAGGGCGTCGGAATCAGGCCGCGCCCGCTTCGTACCTCCCGCCCTCCCCCACTGCCCGGGCCAGGGCCGCGGGAATCACCAAAGGCGTGCTTGGGCTGCGCCTCGGTCGTCTGGGCGTTACGCCACCGTGGTCTCATACTTAGTTGCGTTCGGATGTATACATGGTAAGCTGTCACCGTGGCGTTTCTCGTGCCTGGAGGACAGCATGCCCGCTCGCGCCGGTTTCCCCGAGGGCTCCACGGAAACCTTAGCCATC